>QNFN01000047.1 GCA_003645555.1 Gammaproteobacteria bacterium
ACCTCTGATCAAATCATGAACTCGTATCTGGCGCCCAGAATGTCCAGCTTTTTCGTTGCAAAGCTTCGCAATAGCTCGCTATTACGTGCGTTTTGCGCCTCAAATCTGAACATTCTGAAGCACCATCTACTTCGTTCAGACTTAATCAGAGGCTCCCTTGAGCGTCCGCGCAAGCTAGCGCAGCCGCGGCACCGCGTACAGCACCGTCAACTAACTCAGCGACTACGCTTGCCGCATCATCACGCCCAGGCACGGATGGAGAGAACGCATGCTCCCGGTCGAACCGGTCTCCATGACCTGCCCCTACTGCGGAGAACCTGTCGAACTGCTGGTCGAACCAAGCGACCAGCCGCAGGCCTATGTCGAGGACTGCACGGTCTGCTGCCGCCCCTGGCAGGTGCGCGTCTACACTGACACAGCCGGCAGACTCGTGGTCGAGGCGCGGCGCGACGACGAGACCTGAACCACTGTCCACCAGGCGTGCCGATGGGTAGCAAGATGGCCGCGGATCAGCTGCGCCAATGCCCTGCCACCACAGTGAAACGGTACCATCCACGGTAACGCCACCGACCCGCCAGAGAAGAGCCGACCCATGGATGCCCATGCCCGCGACGGTTTCGACCGCCTCACCGCCATCGTCCCGCTCGCCTCCCGCCAGGCCGCCCTGCCCACCGCGTGGCGTACGGCGCACCGCGCCATTCTCGGCGGCTATGCCAGCGCTGGCCGACCACCGTCACGTCTCGACCTCGAACACCTGCCCGGCATCGACGATGCCCACGCTCTGCTCACCCGGCTGGCCGACGACGACCTGGTGGTCCTCGACGGGGCCGGTGAAATCGTCGGCGCCTACCCGTTCACCTCGGAGCCGACACCGCACCGGGTCCATGTCGCTGGCGTCGCCATCCACGCCATGTGCGCCGTCGACGCACTCGCGGTGGCCCCGATGTTCGACTGCGCCACGCATATCGACTCCAGCTGCGCGCTAAGCGGCCAACCGGTAAGGGTGGCAATGGAGGGCAGGGTCATCGCGGCACCACGACCGATTGCGCCACGGATCGGCATCCACTGGGCCACGGTCAGCGGCCATACCGCACACAGCCTGTGCCGGCAGATGCTGTTTCTCGCTGATAACGACAGGGCCGCAATATGGCAGGCCGAAGCCCCGGAGGCGCGCAGGATCTACACGCTGGAGCAGGCCGTCGATCTCGGTGCGGCCTTTTTCATGCCGCTTCTGACCTGAGGCCTATCAGAGACCAGTAATCGTCCCGTCGTCGTCGAGATCGATCTGCCACGCCGCCGGGGCACGCGGCAGACCCGGCATGGTGACGATGTCACCAGTCAAAGCCAACAGGTAACCAGCACCGGCGGCGATGCGTAGTGACTCGACGGGCAGACGGAAATCGCGAGGCCGGCCGACCCGGCGCGGATCACCGGAGAGCGACAGGTGGGTCTTGGCGATACAGACCGGCAGCCGGTCGAAACCAAGGGTGCTGATCCGCTCTAGTTCCTGGCGGGCCGTGCGGCTGAACTCGAGGCCATCGGCCCCGTAGATGGTCCGTGCCACGGCCTCGATCTTGGCCTTGGGGGGCTGCTCGAGGTCGTACAGAAAACGCGGTGGTGGCGTGGGCCGGGCACAGGCGCCGTCGACGACCTCGGCCAGCGCTTCGGCTCCGGCTCCACCGTCGGCGAAGCCCGAGAAACGAGCCACGGCCAAGCCGCGCTCGTGGCACCCGGCCTCGATGGCCTGTAGACCGTTTTCATCATCCCCGGCAAAAATGTTGATTGCGATCACTGGCTCGAAACCAAAGGCGCGTACGCTGGCGACGTGATGGTCGAGATGCGCTAGGCCGCGAACCACGGCCTCAACCACACCACCTGGGCCGTGCTCGCCACCACCGTGGACACTGAGCGCACGCACCGTGACCACCAACACGACCGCACTGGGCCACAGGCCGGCCGAACGGCACTTGAGGTCGAAAAACTTTTCCGCGCCCAGATCGAATCCGAAACCAGCCTCGGTGACCACGATTTCGGCTCGGGCCGCCGCGGCACGGGTCGCGACGATGCTGTTGCAGCCATGGGCGATGTTGCCGAACGGACCGCCGTGAACCAGGGCCGGCACCCCCTCGACGGTCTGCACCAAGTTGGGCCGCAATGCATCCTGCAGCAGCGCGGCCATCGCCCCGGTCGCCTGCAGGTCGCTCGCCGTCACCGGCGATCCGGCGCGGTCGAAACCGACCAGGATGCGCCCCAGCCGTACCTTGAGGTCGGAAATTCCGTCGTACAGGCAGAGGATCGCCATCACCTCGGACGCCGCGGTGATATCGAAGCCGTCCTCGCGCGGCACGCCGTTGAGGCGCCCGCCGAGGCCAATCACCGTCTTGCGCAGCGCGCGGTCGTTGACGTCGAGCACCCGACGCCAGAAGACCTGGCGCTGCTCGAGGTCGAGCCCCGCCTGGAAGTGGACCGCGTTGTCGACCAGAGCCGCGAGCAGGTTGTGTGCGGCGCCGACGGCGTGCAGGTCGCCGGTGAAGTGGAGGTTGATGGCGTCAGAGGGTTCGAGCCGACAGCGACCGCCTCCGGTGCCGCCTCCCTTGACACCAAAGATCGGCCCTAGCGAAGGCTCGCGCAGCGCCAGCGCCACGTGCCGACCGAGGCGACTCAGCCCCTGGGCCAGGCCGATCGACACCGTGGTCTTGCCTTCGCCGCTACGCGTCGGGTTGATCGCCGAGACCAGCACGATCCGGCCCGAAACCGGGTGGCCCGGCGGCGGCAGCGCCGACAGGTGCAGCTTGGCCATCGACGTGCCGTAGGAAGTGATTTCGTCGGGAGCCAGGCCGAGGTCGGTGGCAACGTCATGGATCGGGCGCATGCAGATTCTCCACCGGCCGTGACGGACAGACCGACGGCCTCATTCTGAGGGTAGTCAATGACACTCACCGATGCCTGTCCCGGCACCATATGGCCCGCCATTTGATGGCGACAGACTTGCCGATCACGCCGGGCCGCATAAACTGAACCTATCTGCAGCGTGCGAGCAGGCCAGAAACGATGGCGCACCTCGACACTTCCCGCCGGCTGGCGACCATCCTCGCCGCGGATGTCGTCGGCTACAGCCGACTGATGGCGCAGGACGAAGAAGCCACGGTGCGCACGCTCAAGGCTCACCGCGAGATCATCGACCGATTGATTGCCCGCCACGAGGGCCGCATCTTCAACACCGCCGGCGACAGCGTGCTCGCCGAATTCGGTTCCGCGGTCGAGGCCGTACGCTGCGCGATCACCATCCAGGACGAACTGAGGGTGCGCAATGCCGAACTGGTCGAGGCGCGCCAGATGCTGTTCCGCATCGGGGTCAATATCGGTGATGTCATCGCCGACGGCGACGACCTGCTCGGTGACGGCATCAATGTCGCGGCCCGCCTCGAAGGCATCGCGCCAGCCGGTGGCGTCTGCATCTCCGGCAGCACCTTCGAGCAGGTCAAGAACAAGCTGTCGATCGGTTTCGAGGCCCTCGGCCTCCAGGCGGTCAAGAACATCCCGGACCCGGTGGCAGCGTTCCGCCTTACCACGGCCCCGGTCTCGGTCAGCGACGCCACCGAGCCAGGCGATTCGGTTTCATCGGCAACGACACGCCTCTCCAGAAGGACTGGCCTGATCCTCGCCATCCTGCTCGGGCTCGGCGCCCTCACCGCCTGGCTCCTCTATGAACGGGAATCCCCGCTACCGACCACCACTTCGGCAATAGAACCCGCGACCGACACAGGGCAGCCCGTGCCCCCCAAGGAGGTCACGGTCCGTCAGCAGGAGACGTTATCGACCAAGCCGGAGGCCACCAGGCCACAACGCCAGGCACCCGAGGCGGTCTCGACGACCGACCTGTCCGCCAGCGCCATCACCGACATGATGGCCGGAGTAAGCATCCGTGGTAGCCGGCAGAAGGATGGCCAGCCGTTCATCATCGTGCTGCATGACGACATGACGGCCAGCTACGCGTACCCACGCACAGGTCCAGGCACCGGAACCACCTTCCGTGCGACAGGTCGCTGGTGGGGCGAGAATGGCCAATTCTGCATGAAGTTCCGCGGCTTCAACAACGGCAAGGTCGCCTGCCCAAGGATCACCCGAACAGACTCAAAGCTGACAGCAAGCCGCCCGGATGGTGCGCCGCTGGCATGGACGGTGAGCCGGTCGGTCGCCGGGTCGGCCTTCATGATCCCACCCGGCGAAGCGACCTCGACCGACGAGATGCGTGCGGCCGAGATCACGGCGCTGATGGCCGGCATGACCATCCACGGCTCGCGACGCAAGGACGGCCGTCCGTTCACTATCGCGCTGGAGCGGAATGGCACGGCCAACGTCGAAGTCGAACGGCCCGGAGGGGAAAACTACCAGGAAGCCGGCAAATGGTGGAGCGAGGATTTCCGCTTCTGCATGCGCTTCGAAAAATACCACAACGGACAGAAATCGTGCCCGCGGATCGTCAGGCAGGGCGAGCGACTGGCGATGACCCGTGGCGACGGCTCGCCGCTTCCATGGTCGGTGAGGCGTTGACCGGGACCTTTTCCACTGACACCACCTTCCAGCCATGCCGACATCGTCTGGTGTCAGCGCCAACCGTGATTTTAATCAGCGTGGCCGTTCAACGGTCGATGGCAAAGGTCAACGAGGCCCAGTAACTTCGCCAGTCGCAGTAGGTGTCACCATCGACCGCCACCATGTGCACCGTCTTGACCAACCAGGTCCCGCCCCGGTCGAGTTCCAGCCGTACCCGGCCTTCGGCATCGGTCCGTAACTGCTGCTTCTGCTCCGGCTGTTCGCGAGTGAATGCCTTGAGCAGCAGGCCCATACCCGGTCGACCGAGATGCAGCACGCGGACCGTGAGCGGTTCCCCGGACGACAGCGTGTAAGGATTCTGCAACGGCACGATTTCAAGGGTCAGCCCAAGGGGCACGGAAACAACATCGCCACCCCGCCCACCCGGCCACCAGAGCAGCGACTTGACGCAGCGGACGTAGTACTCGCGCGCCGGCTTTTCGGCCAGTCCACGCTGCTCACGCTGCGGCAGGATGAACTCCATCCCCTCCATCCGCAGGTAGTCGCGGAACTTGTCCGGCGGCAACTCGATGAAGTCGTCGCGGCTCTGGTAGGCGATCCAGGTGCTGCCGGGGGTGCGTGCCTCGACGACAGCGGCCGGATCGTCGCCGATCTGCGACTCGACCCGGCGCACACCTTGACCGTCGTGGATCTCGAAGCGGTCGATCCAATCGTCGATAAAGGGCACCGAGTCACCCTGGTAATCCTGGCCAACACGCAGGGTGACGGCGACCGTACCCGGGCCATCGAACAGGAAACGGGCCGGCTCGATCCAGAAATCGTGAGCCTGCAGGGCCGGGCTGGCGAAAACGCCCAGCAGCGCCACCAGCCTCGCGCCATGGGGTATCACGGGATCACCTGGACGGCCGCTGGCATGCCGACTGGACCACCCGACGGCCACGATCACCATGACCGGCACCGTCTTCACGAGGCCCTGCCATGCCCAACTCCCGTTTGACCTCAATCCACCCCAGCCACTATACCCGTCCCATGCCTTCCGGATTTCATCGCTCGCATGGCCGCACCCGGCTTGGCCTCGCCGCCCTGCTGCTGCTCATCGCGTGTCAACCGGCCTCCGCTCACACTATCCGGCCGGCGATCGCCACGGTCAGCTTCCACCAGGACGGCCGGCTGACGCTCGAAATCGAAACCAACCTCGAATCACTCGTGGCCGGTATCAGTCCGCGCCACGCGGACACCCGCGACGCACCCAACGCACGCGACTACGACCGCCTGCGCGAACTCACGCCGAAGGCCCTGCGCGGACAGCTCGACAGTTTCCTACCGGACTTCCTCGAGAGTGTCAGGCCCGACGTAGATGGCAAGCCGCTGGAACTGACGCTCGACGACGTGACCATCCCGCCCGTTGGTGATCTTGGATTTGCCCGCAAGTCAGTGATCCGGATGCATGGCGAGCTGTCACCCGGCGCCAGCACGTTCCGCTGGTCGTGGCCGGCCGACTACGGCAACTGCGCGTTGCGGCTTCGCTACGGCGAAGCCCCGGTGGTGCAGTCGTACTGGCTCAAGGACGGGGCCGCCAGCCCCCCGTTCGTGCTCAACGCCGCCTTCGTGCCGCGCCCGGTCACCGAGGTTGCCCTGGATTACCTGGGCCTCGGCTTCACCCATATCCTGCCGCTCGGAATCGACCACATCCTGTTCGTCATCGGCCTGTTCCTGCTCAGCCTGCGGTTGAAACCGATCCTGTGGCAGGTGACGTCGTTCACCATCGCCCACACCCTGACCCTGGCTCTGACCATCTATGGTTACGTGTCGCTGCCAGCCACTGTCGTCGAGCCGCTGATCGCGCTGTCGATCGCCTACGTCGGTATCGAGAACATCGTCACCAGCCGCTTGCACCCGTGGCGGGTGGTGATCGTCTTCGGCTTCGGCCTGCTGCACGGCATGGGCTTTGCCGGCGTGCTGACCGAGATCGGCCTCCCGGAAAGTGAGTTCGTGACCGCCCTGGTCAGCTTCAACGTCGGCGTCGAGTTCGGCCAGTTGGCGGTGATCGTGCTGGCGCTGCTGGCCGTTGGAACGTTCCGGAAGCAGCCCTGGTACCGTGCCCGGGTGGTGATCCCTGCCTCGGCATTCATCACGCTGACCGGGCTCTACTGGACCATTGAGCGAATCGCCTGATATCACCGGCGCATCACTCTCCCGTGTTATTCAGCCGACAGACCTATACTGAGACCCGCGCCCAGCTTCCCGATGGGCGCGACCACCATTGATCGCAAAGGAGCGCGACATGACCCAGACCAACAACCCGTTCGGTTTCGACCCGAGCACGATGTTCAACCTCGATCCGCAGCAGATGATGGAGCAGTGGCAGAAGTCCCTGGAATCCTTCAACGTCCCAGGCATCGACATGTCTGCGATCCTTGACTCCCAGCGCAAGAACATCGAGGCGGTCACCAACGCGAACCGGATCGCACTCGAAGGCGTCCAGGCGCTGATGCAACGCCAGACCGAGATCCTGCAACAATCGTTCGAGGAAGCGACCAAGCTCACCCAGAACTTCGATCCCGCCGCCGACCCGGCCGAGCGCATGGCACAACAGACCGAACTGGCCCAGGAGGCGCTCCAGCAGGCACTCGCCAAAATGCGCGAGCTGGCCGAAATGGCGACCAGTTCGCAAGCCGCGGCGATCGAGGCGATCCAAAGCCGTTTCAACGAGGCGCTCGGCGAGATTCGGGCCGGCGTCGACACGGCTGGAAAATAACGCTTTCGGCATGTGATGTGCGGGGCCAACCGGTGAGGGGCCGCCCCGCCATTTTCCTGTTTGGCGGTGCCATGCCACCGGATTCACGAACCTGCGCACCACCCGTAGCCTCATGACCGCCTCGCGCTTCATCTGGATACGCAAACCGGTGCAGTGGGCCGGGCTGCTGCTGCTCGCGGTCGTGACCCTGGCCGTCGGTCTCGACGGCTGGCTCAGCCGCTCGTTACCCGACCTGCGACCGTGGCACGACGGCGATCTGCTGCCCGACTTCAGCTGGCAGGAGGCGACGACGTTCGATGCCTACCTCGACCTCGAGCAGGAACTGTTCACCCGGCTTGATCGCCTGATGCGAGAAGAGTTCGCCCGCGAGGAGAGCTTCCCGCTGTTCCGTTACGGAGCCGAACCCCATCCTTTGCGCACACGGTTCGAAGGTGACTGGAATCGTACCCGGGTGTTGCCGGCAACCGATCCAAAGGGTGTGTTCCTGATGGTGCACGGCCTCTCCGACTCGCCTTACTCGGTACGCGCCCTGGCCCTGGCCATGAACCGTCTCGGGTTCGTGGTCGTCGCCCTGCGCCTGCCCGGCCATGGCACCATCCCCGGGGCACTGGACGAGGTCGACTGGCGCGACTGGACTACCGCGGTCGCTCTCGCCGCGGCGTCGATACGTGCTGACCACCCCGACCTGCCGTTCTATTTCCTCGGCTACTCGACCGGCGCCCCCCTTGGTCTCTACTGGGCGCTGACCCGCCTCAAGGCCGGCGCCACGGCCGCAGAAATGCCCGAACGGATGTTCTTCCTCTCACCGGCACTCGGCATCAGCCCGCTGGCCCGTTTCGCCAACCTGCAGCGCGTCATCAGCCACATGTCGTTCTTCCGCAAGTCGCGCTGGGCCTCCGTGCTCCCGGAGTTCGACCCGGTCAAGTACCAGTCCTTTACCAAGAATGGTGCACGCCAACTGGCCACCCTGCTGGCCGAGGTCAACGCCCTGCTGGTCGGCCTCAAGTCCGACTCCACCGTCGAGCGGCTGCCGCCGATCACCAGCTTCCAGTCGGTGGTCGACGAGACCGTCAGCACATTTGACCTGGTCGACCTGCTCTACGGCACCATCGACGACCCCGCGAGCGAGTTGGTGCTGTTCGACATCAACCGGATCTCATCACTGACGCCGTTCATGTCCTACTCGCCGCAGCGGTTGATCGAGGCGTTGCAACGGCAGTCGGCCAACCGCTGGACTCTAACCTTGGTCTCCAACCGCGGCACTGACACACCTGAGGTCGAGGCCCGTCAGCACACTGTCGATGCCGAGAAACCCGAGGCGACACCACTGCCCTACACCTGGCCTGCCAGCCTCTTCTCCCTTTCCCATGTCGCCCTGCCGTTCCCACCGGACGATCCGGTCTACGGATACGCCTACAACGTCGACGGCAAGACTGCGCCGACGCTGGGCAACATCCAGATCAAGGGGGAGCGTAACGTCCTTGTGTTGCCGGCCAGCGAACTGATCCGGGTCCGTTCCAACCCGTTTTATGACTACATCAGGAAGAAGATTATCGGCCAGTTAGGCGGCACAGAATAAGCGTCGGGGTCACCGCGGGAGCTCCCCCGATGGCCTGCGACAGCGGGGTAATCAACAGGCCCACCACATGGATTCCACTCTTCGTGTCGACTGGATGCCGCAACCGTGTGGCCGCGACAAGCGAGATCTCAGGCCCGGGCCAATAAAAGGAAAAAGGCCTACCGGATTATCGGCAGGCCTTTGATTTGGTGGGCCGTGTAGGATTCGAACCTACGACCAATTGATTAAGAGTCAACTGCTCTACCAACTGAGCTAACGGCCCTGATTTTTCAGCACTTGGCGCGCAGCCAAAATAATGGGGTGAGCGATGGGGATCGAACCCACGACCACCGGAATCACAATCCGGAGCTCTACCAACTGAGCTACGCCCACCGTAGTCTTATCCAAC
>QNFN01000048.1 GCA_003645555.1 Gammaproteobacteria bacterium
CACCGCGGCCACGATCCTGGACCTGCGCCAGTACGTATGTTCAGGAGCGCGAAATTCCCAAGGAATGGGCCGCAGGGGGCGCGGGTGACGGCACGATGTGTGCGCCCGTACTGATACCGCCGCTGACGTAAAGGGACGCCTTGGGCGCCCGGGCGCGGTGTCTCCGATTTCCCAGATCATGCCGTGTGGCATTGCCATGCGAGTGATCGCGTTCTGGAGGTAAACCATGTCCAAGCCGACCTTTTCCCTGTCCGACTCGAGCTCAGGCAGATCCATTGAGCTGCCCGTGCGCGACGGTGTGCTCGGCCCATCGACCATCGATGTCGGTACGCTCTACCGCGACTTCGGAGTCTTTACCTACGACCCTGGGTTCACCTCGACCGCGAGCTGCGACAGCAGCATCACCTTCATTGACGGTGACAAGGGCGTGCTGCTTTACCGCGGCTATCCGATCGAGCAACTCGCGGCCAAGAGCAGTTTCATCGAGGTCGCTTACCTGCTGATCTACGGCAACCTGCCGAACCAGACCGAGCTCGATGAGTTCTCGGCGATCATCACCAATCACACGATGATCAACGAGACGCTGAACAGCTTCTACAGGGGCTTCCACCATGACGCCCATCCGATGGCGATGCTGGTTGGCGTGGTCGGTTCGCTGTCGGCCTTCTATCACGATCACACTGACATCAACGATCCGAAAGACCGTGAAATCTCGGCCCATCGGCTGATCGCCAAGATGCCGACTATCGCGGCCGCCTGTTACAAGCACAGCAAGGGCGAACCCTACGTCTACCCGCAGAACAACCTCAGCTACCCGGCCAACTTCCTGCGCATGATGTTCGCCGTGCCGTGCGAAGATTACGAGGTCGATCCGATTGCTGAACGGGCGATGGACGTGCTGTTTATCCTGCACGCCGACCACGAACAGAACGCCAGTACCTCGACGGTGCGCCTGGCGGGCAGCTCGGGTGCCAACCCGTTTGCCTGCATCTCCGCCGGTATCGCCTCGCTCTGGGGGCCCGCGCACGGCGGTGCCAACGAAGCGGTGCTGAAGATGCTCGAGGAGGTCGGCGACGTCGGCCAGATCGAAAAATATGTCGCCAAGGCCAAGGACAAGGACGACCCGTTCCGGCTGATGGGCTTCGGTCATCGGGTCTACAAGAACTACGACCCGCGAGCCACCATCATCCGTGAGGTTTGCCACAATGTTCTGGAGAAGCTCGGTAACGGCAACGATCCGACGCTTGAGTTGGCGATGCGCCTTGAAGAGGTCGCCCTGCGTGACGAGTACTTCGTCGAACGCAAGCTTTACCCCAACGTCGACTTCTATACCGGCATCATCTACAAGGCGCTCGGCATTCCGACCAACATGTTCACGGCGATGTTCGCGATCGCGCGTACCGCCGGTTGGATCGCTCACTGGATGGAGATGATCGCCGACCCGGCTCAGCGCATTGGCCGTCCGCGTCAACTCTACCTAGGTCCGGAAAAGCGCGACTATCCTGGCATCACCACGCGCTGATTCAGCGAACAAGCACAGGCCGGTCGCCATCGGCGACCGGCCTGTGTCGTTATTTCTCAAGCAGTCGTTCTACCGCACCGATTCCGGCGCGCACCATGGCTCGGCCCGTGAGCGGGCATATGGGTGCCTGCCGAGGTGCGTCCGGTGAGAAGATCAGCGTTTCGAGCGTGGCGCCATCGAGGTCCATGACGAAAGCGGCCACCTCCCGGCTGTCCTTGGGGCCGTATTCGACCGAACGTGCGCTTTCCCGGTAGTTGATTCGGTGCTCCAGCAGGTAGATCGTCACCTCTTCGGCGGTGATTCCGAGCAGGTGCAGGATGACTGGTGTCGAGGCGACCACGGTGCCATCGAGAACCGCACCAACCAGGCGGACATCGGCGAGTGGGCGCAGCCGGCGCATGGCACGTAATGCCGTGCGGCGTAACTCCTCGAGGTGCTGTTGGTGCTGCCGGTCCTGAAACAGGGCGAGATAATTGTGCAGGGCGGTGAGGATCTCCTCGCCCCCGGGAAGATCACGGGCGCTGGCCCGGCCGAGCCGGTTGGCTGCCTTGTGACGCGCCGCGAAGGGATCTTCGATGCCCTGCTCGGCCATCAGACGGGCCGTTTCTTGCACCAGCTGCTCGCGTGAATCTCGCGGGCAGGTTTCCAGGCGCCGTGACATCGGTGCTTAGAAGAGCTGCTCGGGGGTGACGGTCGGGCCGCCAGTCCCGGGCTGGGTGGTGGTACCTGCGGCGGGCGCCTTGGGCAGGTTTTCGCTGCGGAAAAGCTCAAAGATCGCCGTCGACTGGCCGGGGGCAGCGAGCAGGCCAGTCTCAGGGTCGATGCGCACGCGTACCAGGCCGGCTGGCTCAGCCAGAGTACTTTCGGGAACACCATCGAGTGCGCCGCGCATGAACTTCATCCAGATGGGCAAGGCGGCACGGCCGCCGGTCTCTCGGCTGCCCAGTGGCGAGAAGTCATCAAAACCGACCCAAGCCGAGGCCGCGATGGTGGTGTTGAAACCGTTGAACCAGGCGTCACGCTGATCGTTGGTGGTGCCCGTCTTGCCAGCAAGGTCATGGCGACCGAGCGCAAGGGCACGCCGACCGGTACCGTAGCGTACGACGTCGCGTAGCAGTGAGTGCATCAGGTAGACGTTGCGTGGCTCGAGCACCCTTGGTGCCGGTTTCGATTGTTGCGGTGGCGGTTGTGGATCGGTATCAGGTGTGGCCGGGAGCGTGGCCGCAGATGAGGGCGGAGGCATCTGTTCGGGAGCACCTTCCTCGATGGACGGTTCTGCTGGCTCGGTTGAAGTGTCTGCCGGGGCGGTTTCAGGGGTGGGTTCAGGGCAGCTGCGACAGGCGTAATCGGGTGTGCTCTGCTCTAGAAGCTTGCCATTCCCGCCTTCGATCCGGTCGATGAAGTAGGGCGTGATCCGGTAACCACCGTTGGCGAGGATGGCGTAGACGGTCACTATCTCGAGCGGGGTCAACGAGGCGGAGCCGAGCGCGAGTGACAGATTGCGTGGCAGTCGTTCGGCATCGAGACCGAAGCGCGTTGCATACTCCACGGCATAATCGATGCCGGTCGCCTGCAGCAGCCGGATCGAGACCAGGTTCCGCGACTTGGTCAGGGCCAGGCGCAGACGGGTTGGACCGAAGAACTTGCCGCTGTAGTTCTCCGGGCGCCAGGTTGCCTCGAGGCTGGGATCGTCGAACACCACCGGTGCGTCGTTGATCAGGCTCGCGGTAGTGAAGCCCTTTTCCAGCGCCGCCGAGTAGATGACCGGCTTGAAGCCGGAACCAGGCTGACGCTGGGCCTGGAGCGCACGGTTGAATTTGCTGCGTCGGAAATCAAAACCGCCGACCAGTGCCGTGATCGCACCGTCGTCGGGACGCAGGGCGACGAACGCACCCTCGATCTCGGGCACCTGGGACAGTCGCCACCGCCCTTCGGAATCCAGCATCGCGCGCACCAGGTCACCAACGGCGACAACCTCGCCAGGGGTGGCGGGCTTTTTGCCGCGACGGTTTTCGCTCCGCCAGGGCCGCGCCCACTGCCACCCGTCGGCCTCAACCACACCCGGGCCGTGGTCCTTGATTTCCAGGGTGATGGCCGTTTCGTCAAGCGCGGTGACGCGTGCCGGCAACAGCCCACCAAAACTGGTCACCGTGGCGAGGGCGGGCAGCGGTTCATCGTTGGTGGGGCGTAGCTCGGGGCCACGATAACCGTGGCGCTGGTCGTACTCGATCAGGGCCTGGCGCACAGCACGGTTGGCCAGCTGCTGGTGTGCCGCGTCGAGCGTGCTGTAGACGTTGAGGCCTTCGGTGTAGGCGGCGTCGCCAAAACGCTCGATCATCTCCATGCGTACCATTTCGGCGACATAGGGAGCTTCGACCTCGACCGGCAGGCCGTGCAGCGAGGCGGTCTCTTCGGCATGGCGGGCCTCGGCCAGGACGTCATCGGTGATGAAGCCGAGCTTGTGCATGCGACCGAGGACATAGTTGCGCCGTTCCCGGGCGCGGACCGGGTTGGTGACCGGGTTGTCCCGGGACGGCGCCTTGGGCAGGCCGGCGATGGTCGCCATTTCGGCCAGTGACAGGGCCTCGATGGTCTTGCCGTAAAAGATCTGCGCGGCGGCCCCGATGCCATAGGCGCGCTGCCCGAGATAAATTTTGTTGAGATAGAGTTCGAGAATTTCCTGCTTGCTCAACTGGCGCTCGATTTTCAGTGCCAGAAGGATTTCGTTCAGTTTGCGCAGGTAGGTCTTTTCACGGCTGAGGAAAAAATTGCGTGCTACCTGCATGGTGATGGTGCTACCGCCCTGGCGTTTTTCACCGGTACGGATCAATTCGAAACCCGCGCGCAACAGCCCCTGGTAGTCGACGCCAGGATGGTCGTAGAAACGGTCGTCTTCGGCCGCGAGAAAGGCCTGGATCAGTTGTGGCGGGATCTGGTCTATGGTGACGGGGATCCGGCGTTTCTCGCCAAACTCGGCGATTAACTGCCCTTCACGGCTGTAGACGCGCAGAGGCACCTGGAGGCGTACGTCACGCAAGGTGTCGACCGCAGGCAAGTCAGGCTCGAGCACCAGGCGCACGGTGGCCAGGCCGCCTGCCACGCTGGCGGCTACAATCAGGATCAGGACGATGAGCAATCGCAACGATCGCGTAATGGCCATGCGCTTCTTGACAAGCTGGTCTAAACTGCCAATCTGCAGGGCAGTATATAGGGGAGATCGACCCAACCGTTAACCTCTAAGCCAGCATTTGCACTCCACAATGCTTGCTGTATAGTCCAAACTGCATTTAATGTATAAGACGATATAGTCGGCATAAGGCGCCAAGCATAAAAGGAAAAGCCGTGCAGCTGTTCAGTCGGAAGAACCCGCCTATGGTCGGCCTGGATATCAGTTCGACAGCCATCAAGCTGCTTGAACTGAGCCGCAGTGGTGGACGCTACCGTGTCGAGAGCTATACCGTCGAACCGTTACCCGCGAACTCTGTCGTCGAAAAGAGCATTGCTGACGTCGAGGCGGTGGGCGAGGCGATTCGCAGGGCGGTCAAGCGTTCTGGCACCAAATCCAGGCATGCCGCTGTCGCCGTGGCCGGGTCGGCTGTGATCACCAAGGTGATCTCGATGCCGGCAGCGATCGGTGACGACGAGATGGAGAGTCAGATCTCTCTCGAGGCCGACCAGTACATTCCCTACCCACTTGACGAGGTCAACCTCGATTTCGAGGTGCTCGGCCCGTCGACCAAGAATCCGGAGCGGGTCGATGTCCTGCTGGCGGCGTCCCGTAGCGAGAACGTGGAGTCACGCACCGCGGCGGCTGAACTGGGTGGGTTGGTCGCGCGCATGGTCGACGTCGAGGCCTTCGCGATGGAGAACGCATTCTCGCTCATCGCTGAGATGATGGAGGACGGTGGTGCGGGTCGGACCATCGCGGTGGTCGACATCGGCGCAACCATGACCACACTCAACGTCATGCACGACCGCAAGAGCATCTACACACGTGAGCAGGTGTTCGGTGGCAAGCAGCTGACCGAGGAGATCCAGCGGCGCTACGGCCTCTCTTACGAGGAAGCCGGGTTGTCGAAAAAGCAGGGTGGCTTGCCAGACAACTACATTCCAGAGGTGCTCGAGCCGTTCAAGGAGTCGATGGTCCAACAGGTGGGCCGATCGCTCCAGTTCTTTTTCTCATCCAGTCCCTACAACGGTGTCGACCACATCGTCCTGGCGGGTGGCTGTGCCTCGATTCCCGACATCGACGAGCTGATCGCCCAGAAGGCCGGGACCGAGACATCGATTGCGAATCCGTTTGCGAATATGTCGCTTTCCGGAAAGGTGCGACCCGAGAGTCTCAGCAGCGATGCACCATCGATGATGATTGCCTGCGGGCTCGCCTTGAGGAGCTTCGACTGACATGGCGCACATCAATCTCCTACCCTGGCGCGACCAACTCCGCAAAGAGCGGCAGCAACGGTTTTTCGTCACCATGGCCGTGACGGCAGTCATTGCCGGCCTCGTTGTCGGTGGCGTGCACATCCAGATCCAGACCATGATCGACTTCCAGAAGGCGCGTAACAATCGAATCCAGCAGGAGATTACCGCGGCAGACAAGAAGATCAAGGAGATCCAGCAACTCGAAAAGCGCAAGGCGGACCTGATCGCACGCATGCAGATCATCGAAAGCCTGCAGGCGAGCCGGCCGGAGGCCGTCCATGTCTTCGATGAACTGGTCCAGACTATTCCCGACGGCGTTCATCTCGGCAGCTTTGCTTACAAGGGCAAGGCGGTTGCCCTTGCTGGCGTAGCGCAGTCGAATGCCCGTGTTTCGACCTACATGCGCAATCTCGATGGCTCACCCTGGTTCGGTGACCCGCGACTCTTGCAGATCCAGAAGAAGGGCGCGGTGCGAACCTTTGGCCTGAATGTCGCCCAGACCTCGCCGAATGCGAAAAAGGAGAAGCCGCAATGAAGCTCTCCGATCTCAATAATCTGGACATCCACAACATCGGCAGTTGGCCGTTGCCGATCAAACTGGTAATCGTTCTGTTGATAATGGGCGCCATCGGTGGTGCCGGTTACTACTTCGACACCCAACACATGATCGCGGAGTTGAAGAAGACCGAGGCACGT
Organism: Gammaproteobacteria bacterium; assembly: GCA_003645555.1. Classification (GTDB taxonomy): domain Bacteria; phylum Pseudomonadota; class Gammaproteobacteria; order QNFN01; family QNFN01; genus QNFN01. The sequence goes on from QNFN01000048.1 coordinate 6,644, forward strand.
GAGGGCAGCCTGCGCAAGACTTTCGAGAAAAAGTGGGTCAAGGTCGCCAACCTCGACGCCTTCCGCGCCCAGCTCGAAGAGATGAACAAGTCATTCGGGGCCATGTTGCGCCAGCTGCCGGACAAGACCGAGGTCGCCGACCTGCTGGTGGATATCTCGCAGACCGGGCTCGCGAACGGCCTCGAGTTCCAGCTGTTCAAGCCTGGTGGTGAGAATCGCAAAGGGTTCTATGCGGAGTTGCCGATCCAGATCCAGGTTACCGGTACGTATCACCAGTTCGGAGCCTTTGTCAGCGGCATCGCCGCCCTGCCGCGCATCGTCACCATGCATAACGTGGTCATCAAGCCCGGGGGTGGGAAAAGCGGTGCCGGAGCCCGGGTGCTGAGCATGACCGCGGTTGCCAAGACCTACCGCTACCTCGAGGAGACCCCACAGTGATCACCGAGGTAAGAGTTGCGCGACAACCTTCGCAATGGTTCCGCTACAAGGTCGCCGCTTTAGTCGCGGTAAGCGTGCTGTTTTTGGGCGGCTGTGTCGACATGGACATGGGTGACCTCGAGCGGTTCATTGCTGATGTCAAGAGCCGCAAGCCGGCGCAAATCGAGCCACTGCCCGAGATCAAGTCCTTCGAGTCCTTCTACTATCACGCTCAGGAATTACGTGATCCGTTCACTCAGGCCATCAGCGAAATCGCCGAACAGCTGGCGCCGACCATTGGTGGTGGACTGCAGCCCGACTCGGATCGCCGCCGCGAACCGCTGGAGAGTTTCAGCCTGCAGGAACTCCGCATGGTCGCGATGATGACTCTGGAAGACCGGACCTGGGCTGCGGTCGTCGCGCCAGACGGGACGGTTCATCGACTGCAGGTTGGCAACTATCTTGGCCGCAATCACGGTCATGTACTGCGGATTACAGAAACGTCGGTCGAGATGACCGAAATTGTGCCGGATGGCAAGGGCGGTTGGCATGAGCGCGACAACGTGCTTGCCATGGTCCTAGAAGATCGATGACGCCGTGAGGGTAATTTCATGAAGATTCAGCAGGCGAGAACAGGAATGCACACCCGGCTGGGTCGGTGGGCGCGTTGGGGAGCGGTGCTATTGGCCATGATGGCCTTGGGTACCGGTACTCTCTACGCCGCCAACGGGTCGGCGAACACCCTCGAGTCCATCGACTACTCGGCACTCGGTGGCAACAAGGTGCGTATCATCCTGACCATGGGCGGAACTGCGGCGCAGCCCACCACCTTCACCACCACCAAACCGTCCCGCATCGCTCTCGATTTTGCTGACACCGCAAGCCGTCTTGCCGAGCGCACACAGACCATCGGCATTGGCGTGATCCGTAGCGTCTCCGCTGTCGAGGCCCAGGGACGGACCCGGGTCGTGATCAACCTGGCAGGTTCGGCCCCGTTCGAAACCTCGGTCGAGGGCAATGAGGTAATCATCGTGGTTGGCGGCGCAGGTAGTGCCAGGACGGCCGGCGCGAGCCCGTACGACCCGGAGGTCGTACGCGTGCTGGCGAAACGAGGCTCACCGTCGACCTCCAAGCGCAGCGTTGCCAACGTCGATTTCCGGCGTGGTGGGTCGGGTGAGGCACGGATCCTGGTCGAGCTCAGCGATCCCAACACGGTTGTGGACATGCGTGAGGAGGCCGGCAAGGTCGTCATCGATTTCCAGGACACAGCCATTGCCGATGACCAGGTTCGTAAGCTCGATGTGATCGATTTCGCTACCCCGGTCAAGCAGATTGAGACGTTCCCACAGGGCGCGAACGTGCGCATGGTGATCACCCCGAACAAGGCGGGTGAATTCGAGCACTTCGCCTACCAGGCGGACCAGCTCTATACGATCGAACTGCGGCCGTTGAGCAAAGAGGAAGTCGAGGCGCGCCAGGCCCAGAAGCCGAGCTTCACGGGCGAGCGGTTGTCGCTCAACTTTCAGAACATCGAGGTGCGAGCCGTCCTGCAACTGCTGGCTGACTTCACTGAGCTCAACATGGTGGTCAGTGACACCGTCACCGGCAACATCACGTTGCGCCTGAAGAACGTGCCCTGGGACCAGGCGCTCGATATCGTGCTCAAGAGCAAGGGGCTCGACAAGCGCGTGGTTGGCAACGTGATGATGGTGGCCCCGGGTGCCGAGATCCTGGCGCAGGAAGCACAAGAGTTCTCGCGTCTCCAGCAGGTCGAGGACCAGGCGCCACTGTTCACCGAAATCATCCAGGTCAACTACGCCAAGGCCTCGGAAATCGCCCAGGTTCTTACGGAAGGTCAGTCTTCCGAAGGAGACGTGACGGGAGGCGACATCAGTGGCGATTCAGACGCCATTATGTCCGGTCGCGGCAGTGTGGCTATCGACGACCGGACCAACATCCTGATCGTCAAGGATACCGCGGTAAACCTTGAACGCATCCGTGAACTGGTGGTCCGTCTCGATGTCCCGATACGCCAGGTGATGATCGAGTCGCGTATCGTCATCGCCTCCAACGAGTTTGCCAAGGACCTCGGCGTCAAATTCGGCTTCAACGCGGCCAAGAGCGAAAAGGATGGCGGCAAGTTTGCCGCGATGGTCGGTGGCCAACCTGAGGACGTGCCTAATTTCGGCGGCATCGGAGTGCCGGCCGCGGCCCTGG
>QNFN01000049.1 GCA_003645555.1 Gammaproteobacteria bacterium
CGGTGAGGATTTCCGCCAGTTCGCGCTGCTCTTCCTGCAACTCGAGGCCCTCACCGTCGAGGGTTGCCACAAGACCGGCGTCAATACGCGCAAGATCGGTGGCCTCTACAAAGAGCCGGTCGATGTTGACACATGGTCGCTGATGCTCGAATTGCTGCGCAAGGACAGGATCACGTTCAAGACCTACACCACCTACCTGCATGCCCGCAGGCTCTGGATTCGGCTGCTCTCCGGCCACACGGAGGTGATCGACAGGGATTCGATCAAGCGCTGCAGTGCCGTGGTAGCGCGGTTGGTCAATGAGCTTGAGGTCAGCGAGTATTCCGCCGACAAGCGTGTCACTGAACGCCTCGCGGCCGCGGGTGCCGCCGCCGCCTGACCGGCGCATCGAAATGGCATGTCGAAGCCGGGCCATGTGCCCGGCTTCGCATTTCCTGGAGCTGTACCTTCGCCGTGTCCATGTGCCGGGCCGCATCTCCGGCTGACCCGGGCCACGCTATGCGATACTCGTTCCGCCGTTCGCCCATCGCGTTACACGGCAGATTTACCAATGAACCAAGGGCACGCGCGTAAACTGCAGGCCATCCTCGCCGCTGACGTGGTCGGCTACTCACGGCTGATGAATCGTGACGAGGAGCGGACGCTGACCCGGCTGCAGGCGCAGGAGCGAGAGGTCGTCGATCCCTCGATCAGTGATCACGGTGGCGAAGTGGTCAAGCGTCTTGGCGACGGTCTGCTCGCGGTCTTTCCCAGCGCCGTCACGGCACTGCGTGCCGCCCGTGCCATCCAGGTGAAAACCGCCGCCCTCCAGGCCGGGGAGGCGGAGCCGATCATCTACCGCATCGGGCTCAATGTCGGCGATGTCATCGTCACCGACAACGACATCTTCGGCGACGGCGTCAATATTGCCGCCCGGCTCGAGGGGCTGGCCGATCCCGGTGGCATTGCGCTCTCAGCCGCGGTCCATGACAACGTCCGTGCCCAGGACCCGGGCCCGTTCGATGATCTCGGTGAGCGCCAGGTCAAGAACATCGAGCACCCGATCCGCGTCTACCGGGTCCATTTTGATGACAGCCCGGCGTTACCCGCGGCCGCCGGAACAGCGCACGGCACCAGGCGCCTGCTACTCGTAGCGGGCCTGCTGGCCACGATCGCCATGCTGGCCTGGGTATTTTGGCCCGAGGCCGAAGTGGAGACGCCGGCCCCGGTGATGATGCCCGCACCCGCACCCGTACCCGAGGCCGCGCCGGAGCCAACGCCTGCCCCGGTTGTCGCACCCACGACGCCGGTTGTGAGCCCGACGCCAGTCGTCACGCCTGAGAGCGAGCCCGTTGTCACGGCGCCACGCCGTGCGCCACCGCCTCCCCGGCAGGTGACGACCACGGACGAACCGGCGCCCGTGTCGAGATCGAGTGACACCACCAAGTCTGATGAGCCCAGCTTCAGTGAGCGGTTGTTCGACTCGGTCGCCGAGGCGGTCGAGGCGGAACTGAAGGATGGGATCAGCAACAGCGGTTCGTCTTCCAAGTCACCGGGAAAGTCCAAATCTTCCAGCAAGGGCAAGGGCAAGAACAAATGAGTCGCACCGAGGGACTGTGTCTCGATCGTCTCGACCACCTGGTGCTGACGGTGGCCGACATCGATAGCACGGTCGATTTCTATGTCCGCATCCTCGGTATGACGCATGAGGTATTCGGTGCCGGTCGGGTCGCGCTCTGCTATGGCCGACAGAAGATCAACCTGCACCAGGCCGGTCGTGAGTTCGAGCCCAAGGCGGTGCGGCCGACCCCCGGTTCAGGTGATCTCTGCTTCATCCCCGAAGGCTCGTTGGATGCGGCCATGGCGTACGTCCGTGGCCAGGACGTCGAGATCCTCGAAGGTCCGGTCGCCCGTACCGGGGCCACCGGACCGATCACCTCGTTCTATTTCCGTGATCCTGACGCCAACCTGATCGAGGTGTCGTCCTACGACGATCGGGGGTGACGCGGACCGTACACGGTGATTTAGCGCCTGGTCGTCAGCCGTGCTGGTCCGGGGCCTCTGTCGGGCTGAAGCCCGACCCACAAGGCGCCATCACCCATCATCAGGTGCTTCGTGGGTCGGACTTCAGTCCGACAATCCCGAGGTTTGGAGCGCCACCCTACAGGGCGCTTTCTTCAGCCGTAGCGCTCTTTGTAGGTCGGACTTCAGTCCGACAATTCCGGGGTCCGAAATAGCACCTTAAAGGTGCTGTTTTCAGTCGTTGCACTCTTTGTAGGTCGGGCTTCAGCCCGACACGGCCAGTGGCCAGGCAATACCCATTGTCGGGTTGGGGCCCGACCCACAAGGCGCCATCACCCATCATCAGGTGCTTTCGTGGGTCGGACTTCGGTCCGACAATTCCGAAGGTGCTTCGTGGGTCGGACTTCAGTCCGACAATCCCGAGGTTTGGAACGCCACCCTACAGGGCACTTTCTTCTGCCGTAGCGCTCTTTGTAGGTCGGACTTCAGTCCGACAATTCCGAGGTCCGGAACAGCGCCTTACAAGATGCTGTTTTCAGTCGTTGCACTCTTTGTAGGTCGGGCTTCAGACCGACACGGTCAGTGGCCCGGTAAACCATCTTGTCGAGTTGCAGCCCGACCCACAGGGACTGCCTCGATCGGCACCGCAACCGGGGATGCTTTCACCCCTCCAGCCAGTACCGCACCAGATGGTGGGCGATAGCGTAGGCTCGTGGCAGGCGCAGGCCATGATCACCATCGCAGCGGGCTAGCATCTCTGCCACCCGCTCGCGGCTGAACCACTGGACATCGGCCAGTTCGCGGTCGTCGACGGTGATGGCGGTGGAGGTCGCTTCGCCATGGCAGCCAAGCATCAGCGAGGCCGGGAAAGGCCACGGCTGACTGCCGAGATAACGCACGGCGTCGACCTCCACCCCGGCCTCTTCGCGCACCTCGCGTCGCACGGCGGCTTCGACCGTCTCGCCCGGCTCGATGAAGCCGGCAAGGCAGGACCAGAAATCTTCGGCAAAACGGTGTTGGCGGCCGAGTAGGCAGTCATCACCACGGGTTACCAGCATGATCACGACCGGGTCGTTGCGCGGGAAGTGGTGTGCTGCGCATGTCGGACAGTCACGCTGGGCACCGCCTTTGGCCACCACGGTCAACGTTCCGCAACAGGCGCAGTGACGGTGATGGGTGTGCCAGTCGAGCAGCGAACGTGCCTGGGCGAGCAGGCCCGATTCGGCGGCGGCGAGTTGTGGCGCAACCGAGCGCACATCAATGAACTTGCCGTTGGCACCAGGCGGGTGATCGCTGTCGAGCGCCAGGGCGAAACGTGCCGCACCGTCCAGGCGGCCGAGCAGCAGCGGTTCGAAACCTTTCACAGTCGCGGAGTCCAGCGTCTTGCCGGCAACCCAGCCGAGCCGGGGTGAACCAGAAAGCGTGATCCATGGCTTGAGATCGTGGAATGGCAGGAAGCGGCTGCTCGGGTCGTCACGCAGGCTGGCGACGGCCGCGGCATCGTGGCGCAGACCATCGAGGCGATCGATGGTGTTGCCGGAAAAGGTGATTCGTTCGAACACGTGTGTCCTGGCCTGGGAAACCTCAGGGTTACCGGTTGTCCTGGATTAACCAGCGGGGTCCGGACGGCAGCGCCACATCGACCTCCAGTCGATCGGCACTCCAGCCGTGTACGGTGTCGTGGGCTTCGACCGTCGCCCGGCTGGTGTCGATCGGCAGCGTGAAGCCGGGGCCGCTGCGGGTGAACGGCTGTTCCTCGACGTGCGGGTGGTAGAGCGTGCGGTGGCTCAGTACCGTGCCGTCGGTAGAGACGATGCGCCAGGCGTCGGCGTAGTGTTCCCAGCCAGAGTCGGCATGGCGCAGGGTCACGGTCGGCTGCCACTCGCCGCCCGACCATCGCAGCTCGGCAAAGACGATCTCGACCGCGCCGGCAAGGAGTGGCTGCGGGAAAAGCAGCAACAGGAGCAGCAATTCGGGATGGCGGCGCATGCGTGTCTCCGCAGAAGGTTCTTCAGAGAATCCCTAGCGTGCCTCCACGATGCGGCACTGGCAACAGCCCGTGAGGGTTATCATGGTTGCAAGGCACCAGGAACGAGACCATGGCGACACGAATTCCCTACGCATTACTGGCAATGACTCTGCTGCTGTTCGGCTGCTCGGGTAGGGATGAGCCACCGCGGGAGCCGGAACAGTTGAGTGAAGACAACCCCTTCAAGCCGCTGGTCGACAGCCACAATAAGGCCGGCGCCGTCGAGGCCCAGGTTCTTGAGCAGGCCGCGGGAACGCGGCGGGCGGTCGAGGCGCAAGAGCGCTAGGTCGTTCACATCCTTTCGGGCAGACTGCCCGTTCAAGAAGCATGAGTCGCGATACTGACCGCATCCCACAGGAGATCGCCTGCCTCGAGACGCAGCGGATGCCGGCGGTACTGATGTCGCTGACCGGTTACCACTGCGAGGTATGGCAGACACGAGGACGCCTGGTGCGTGACGGCCAGCAGATCGGACTCGATCTCATCATCAAGTGCCACAAGGACCCTTGCACGCTGGCCGAGGTGCAGTTGCTGAACGCCGACTACCGACGTCTGCGGGAGCGTCTCGGTGAGATCGTGCCGCGCGCGACGTTCGTCGCGACCCGGATCGACGGGGCACTGAACGTCGTGGTGCTGGCCGAGGTGGTACGTCCCTGGTTCAACATCGCCAACCCGAACAACGAGGCCGATGCCGTGCCGCTGTTGCGTCGGTTGACGGTTGCACGACGCCAGTTGGCCACCTTCGTCGACGCGGCCCGTGCCTGGCACGAGGCACCCGAGATGCGGGTCATCGACCTTTGGGGTATCGATAACCTGGTGCTCGATCGCGACCAGCGCGTGCGTTACATCGACAGCTTCCGGGTTTTTTTCTACGCTGACATGCTGCATCTCATCGCCGATCCGGGTGAGGATCTCGAGGAGCGCATCGAACTGTCCCTGCGGCGGTTGGAGTACCTCGAGCATCTGCTGCAGGAAGCGGCACCGCGCGATTGATGCGGTGCGCTCGGTCGTGTCTTTGTCGGGCAGAAGCCTGTCACCCATCGGCCCGATGGCGGGCTTCCTACAAGCCCTGGACACACTGTAGGAGCGCCCCCTGGGCGCGATACGGCGGCGGCAGGTTCGCGGCCGTCGTCGGGCTGAAGCCCGACCCACAGTGTACTGTCGCAGGTCGGTGAGTTGTTGAGGGTTGTTGTAGGTCGGACTTCAGTCCGACAACCCCGAGGCCAGGGGTGACGCGGTGAAAGTTTCCTTCGTGGGTCGGACTTCAGTCCGACAATCCCGAGGCCAGGGGTGACGCGGTCAAAGGGTTCTTTGTAGGTCGGACTTCAGTCCGACAATCATGTGCCCCGGAGCGAAACCGTTGCTTGTTCACTGGACGAGGCGTGACAGCGGGTCCTGCCGGTAAAACGTCCGCAACTGATCGTAGACCGCCGGCATCAGTTCGGCGACGGCATCCGGCGCGGTGAAGAAGTGCTCGCTGAGAACGGCGAAGAACTCTTCCGGCGCCTCCGCCGCATAAGGATCGATCCAGGTCGCGCGGCCGTTGTCGACGGCCTGTCCGAGAGCCTCGTAGGCACCCTGGAAGTCGCGCTGCCAGACGGCACGGTCCATGTCTGGGTGCAGCGGCGGGCAGCCGTTGCTGGAACCGTCGAGCTGGTCGAGCTTGTGCGCGATCTCGTGAACGACGACATTGGTTCCCTCGCCGTATGGCTCGACACCCGGTGCCGTGTCCGCCCAGGAGAGGATCAGCGGGCCGCGTTCCCACGATTCACCGATGCGCTGATCGCGGACCGCGTGCACCACCCCGTCTGCATCTGCCTCCTCGAGGTCGACGACAAACGTGTCGGGATAGACGATCACGCTGCTCCAGCCGCGCAGCCAGGAGATGCCCAGGGCCAGCACCGGCAGGCAGGCCTGGGCGGCGATGGTGATGCGCATGGCCTCGGTTATCTTCAGCCCGCGCGCACCGCTGAAACGCTTGGCGTGGACGAACAGGGTGGCCAACTCGCGCAACCGTGCCAGTTCGTCGACGGTGAGGCCGTCGAACAGGCGCCGTTCCGCGATGGTCTCGCGCCACAGGGTGTCGTCGAGCGGGTGACGGGTAAGGGTGCGCTCGCGTTGCCAGGCACGCAGGCGGGCGAAGGGATTCATTGGCGTGGCGTGGACCTGTTGGCCTGCCGGTCGCCGGTGCGCCGTGTCAGGTGTTGATGGCGCGCAGTTTTTCCAGGTGGCGCACGGTGTCGCTGCGCAGCCTCGCGGTGATGCGCTCGAACTCCGGGGCGGTGCAGGTGACGACGTCGTAGAACTTCGATTCGATAATTGAGCTCTCGATCTGGCGCGCGGTGCTGACCGCCTCGTCGAGTCGAAGCTCGGTGTGGTCGGCACGCTTCAGTGCGCGGCGTACCTCGCCAACTTCCTGTTCGATGAGTTCGCTTTCGAACTCGCCGATGCCATCGAGGTGGTGTCCGGCATCGAGCATCTTGCGGATGGCGCCGAGCGCTCCAGCATGGGTCTGCTCCTCGCGCGCCAGTTGGCGCCACGCCGGACCCTGTTCCGGAAAACGGATGGCATAGCGCTTGTAGAGCGCACCGACGAGCTCTTCCCACTGGATCAGGCGATCGATGATGCGCCGCTGGGCGCTGATGATCTTTTCACTAATAGCCATGTTGCTGGAAAGTCCCCTTACTGGCTGTCACGATAGCGCAGCGGTGGGAGCCGTGCCAAGTAGCGTTGCAAGCCTTTGTGCCTCGACTAACCTGAGACGTATGTTTATTGCGGAGAACGGATATGCATGGGCGCGTCCTGATCGTCGCCGGTTCTGACTCCGGTGGCGGTGCTGGCCTCCAGGCCGACATCAAGACGGTGATGGCCCTCGGTGGCTATGCGGCGACTGCGGTCACCGCACTGACCGCGCAAAACACCCGTGGAGTGCACGGCGTGGTCGCGGTCGATCCAGACTTTATCGTCGCGCAGATGCGTGCAGTACTCGACGATATCGGTGCCGACTGCATCAAGACCGGCATGCTGCACAGCGTTCCGGTGATCGAGGCGGTCGCTGGTGTACTCGAAACCCTCGACGGCATCCCGGTGGTGGTCGACCCCGTCATGTTCGCCAAAGGGGGTGACCGCCTGCTCGATGAAGATGCCGTCGACTGCCTGCGTGAACGGTTGCTGCCGTTGGCGAGCGTGTTGACGCCGAACCTGCCCGAGGCCGGTCGTCTCGCCGGGATGACGGTCGATGACACCAGTGCCATGACCGCGGCCGGCCTCTGCCTGGTCGACCAGGGGGCCCACGCGGTAGTGGTCAAGGGCGGGCACCTGGGTGGTGAGCGCATCGTCGACCTGCTGGTCACCGCCGACCACGTCGAGCGTGCGGAAAGCGTGCGCATTGCGACCGACAACCTGCACGGGGCCGGCTGCACCCTCGCCTCGGCGATCGCCACCGGTCTCGCCCAGGGCCTTGAATTGCGCGCCACCTTCCATCGCGCACGGCTCTACCTGCGCCAGGCGATTCGCAACGCCCCCGGTCTCGGTGGCGGTCACGGCCCGCTCGACCACGGCCACGCGATCCCGGCTTACTACCTGTGAGCCTGCCACCCGGGGTGGGCGAGGGTCCGCTGCAGCCGAAACCGCCGCCACCGCCAGAGCCGGTATCGCGGCACCGCTGGCACATGCGTGCCGTCGCCTCGTTGCTGTTCGCGGTGCCGGCGCTCGCCGTGGGTGGCTTCGGCTTTGTGCAACTGTTCTCGGGTGGTGTGGTCACCGTCCTGCCCAACCGGCCGGAGCTGGTCGGGCGGGATGCGGTCGAAGCGGTGATGATCTACCTTGGGCTGGGCGCCGGCCTGCTTGCCTGGGGTATCTATGCCTGGCGGCGTACGCGACATGCGCCAGAATGAACGACGTTCCCAGGGGATCCCTGGTCAAGCCACCAGGCGGTTCAGCGCGCCAGTAGCGCCTCGAAATTCCCATGCGCCAGTTTTGCCGCCACACCGGCGGCGAGGGTGGTCCTGATCGCGCGCGCCTGGGTGGTGCTCGCCGGCAGTTGCGGCCAACGCGACGGAGCCCAGGTATCACTGGCGAGCAGGAAGCGGTCGGCGTGACGCCGCAACAGGTCGTGCCAGGCCGGATCGAGTGCTGACCCGCGCAGGATGTCGCCGTAGCGGTAGGAAAGATCGGCCATCAGCCCCGGGTGACGCGACAGGACCGCATCGACCGTGGTGACTGGCTCGCCGAGGCCGGCATGAGCCCAGAGAATGCGCACACCGGGTGCGACCGCGATCAGTGCCTCGATACCGGCACCATCGGTGTGAACATGCAGGAACAGCCTGTGGGGGCGGGCGAGGTCGATCAACCGGGCCATCTCAGGCGAGCCGACGTCAGCGGCATCGACATGGAATTCACCGAGGCCGCGGTAGGCGTCAGTCGCGGCAAGTCGCGCCTCGATGTAGGCGATCACCTCAGGATCGCGGTGCCAGCCGCTCATGTCACCGCGGTTGCGGTAAGGGCGCAGGACCGGGACGATCCGCTCGGGGTCGAGACGATAGAGTGCCAGCGTACCGTCGTCGGGGGTGCTCGATACCATGGCCCGGGTGATGCCGGCTTCTTCGAGCAGGGCCAGTGCCCGTTCGGGCGGCACCTCGGCGTGGGCATTGGCGCTGTAGTGGATGTGGCCGTCGTATAGAGGTTCGGCCGCCGTGGCCTGGATCGGGGTGATCAGGAGCAGCAGGAAAAGGGCGCGTAGAAGGTGCTTCAATGTGGGCTCCAGACCGGGCCGACTCCAGGCTGCCAGGCCAGTCAGGGCGGCCGGTTTGTCACCCAGCGAACACATGGGTTTTTCCCGCCGGCCGATTCTGACAAAATACGCTCCCTTTAGTTTTCCGTCATCTACTTGGGAATCACCTCATGCAGTCGTTCAGCCTCGAGTCCTATGGCATCACCGTCGACCGCGTCCTGCGCAACACCTCGCCCGCCCTGCTCTACGAGGAGGCGCTGCGCAACGAGCCCGGCACCGCCGTCTCGTCGACTGGTGCGCTGATCGCGCTCTCCGGCGCCAAGACCGGCCGCAGTCCCAAGGACAAGCGGGTGGTGGGCCACGAACAGGTGCTGGACGACGTCTGGTGGGGTGACGTCAACGTCAATCTCGAGGAGCGGGTATTCGAAATCGCCCGGCGCAGCGCCGTCGATTACCTCAGTACCCGCGACCAGCTCTACGTCGTCGACGGCTTCGCCGGCTGGGATGAGAA
>QNFN01000050.1 GCA_003645555.1 Gammaproteobacteria bacterium
ATGCCCGGCATGGGTGGCATGATGCCTGGGATGCCCGGCATGATGCCTGGTATGGGTGGCATGATGCCCGGGATGCCCGGCATGGGTGGCATGATGCCCGGGATGCCCGGCATGGGCGGCATGATGCCCGGGATGCCTGGCGCCGCGCCGCAGGGAGCCATGCCGACCCCGATGGCCCCCAAGCAGTACGAGCAGTGGTTCAAGTCCTGGACCGACATGATGCAGCAGTACGCCCCGGTCCCCGCCCAACCCAAGCAGTAGACCTGTCGGCGGCGGTCCGGGGACAGCCCGGGCCGCCGCACCCTCTTCGCACCCCTCCCCTTCCGGCACGGCCAACCGCCGCGCGATCTGCCATGACCCTGACTATCCCTACGTCTACCCCAAAGTGAGGGTTGATCCGGTTTCGTATATTAGAATAGCCTTATTCTTTAATAGATTATGACTTAACAGGCTGTTGAAATTCGCTCAGATGAGCGCGAGACAAGGAAAAGTGGGCCGACAAAGCGCAGTTTACTAGAGTAAATGAGCATTTTGAGGCCAATTTTGACGCCGGATCGTGCCAGCTGAGTAGAATTTCAACAGCCTGTTAATCGCCGGTCGTCCGGTGCCACCTTGAAAGGAGAGAGACGGAATGAAAACCAAGATGCACGCCCTCGCCATGAGCGCCCTGCTTGTCACCGCGACCAGCCTGGTCCTTGCGGCTACCGAAGAGGCCACCGCACCGGTGGAGGCCGTGGTCGAAGCCGCCCCCGAGGCCACCGATCCGGGTGAGCACAAATTCGAACTGGCCAAGGAGTACTACGCCCAGTGCCGCGGTGTCGACGAAAGTGACTTCGAGAAAATCCGTACTTCGCTGAAAGCCTTCACCGACGCCGAGGTGATGGTCGACACCATGGCCGACCCGGTTCGTTTCATGAAGCTGATGAACATTGTCAACGACCCGCGCGTCATGCACGTCATGATGAAATGCTCGTCCGAGCCGGTGATGTGGGACACCTGGATGCGTGGCGCGTCCGATCCGGACAAGATGATGCGGGCAATGGGCCGCTTCATGGACCCGGGCATGTACATGGCCTGGATGATGGCGCCGATGAACCCGCAGGTGATGGAGCAGATGACGGCCATGGCCGATCCCAACCGTTACCTGGTGACCTGGCCGCAGGGCCTGTCGAACCCGGAGTTCTACCAGCCCTTCTTCGCACCACTCGACCCCGCCTGGCAGCAGGCGCGCATGGAGTGGATGATGAACCCGGCCTCCTACCAGCCGATGATCGAGATGTTCACCAACTACGCCGCGATGACGACGGCGTATGCGGCGCCGGCGATCCGGACCAACTGAGCCGCCCGGTCCCGAACAGGCAGGCCCGGGTTCCGCCCGGGCCTGCTTTTTTGTCTCCTGGATCTTTCCGGCCGGCCAAACCCGCCATCAGGCAGATCATCTAATTTACTTTAATTAAATTCTGTTTCTCATTGTTTTTACGTGCTTATTACCAAACATTATACCTACCAACCATGCCGGAAACTATCCCAACATGAGTATTTGAATATTGCGATTTACTAATATACTAGGGCCTACCTTTTTAGTTTCTGCCTTGAATCCAGCCACTCAGGAGGAATGAGATCCATGCACAAGTTCATCGCTTCAATGCTCGTCGCTGCCGGCCTGGCCGTCGGTACCGCCGTCACCATCGCTGCCGAGGAAGGCACCACGACCCAGCCGCAGGCCACCCAGCAGCCCGCCGCCCCGCAGGGCACCCAGCCGGGCCAGACCATGCAGTTCAACCCGGCGACCCCGGCGGGCTTGGCGGCCTTCATCGATCCGCGCACCCACGAGCAGAGCCATACTGCCTTCATGAACCCGGCCCAGTACGCCCAGTTCATGTCGCCGCAGTTCTACATGCAGTTTGCCGACCCGAACAACATGATGGCGTGGATGAACCCGGCGTCGTACGCCACATTCATGAACCCGGCCACCTACATGTACTGGATGAACCCGAACGCCTACGCTCACATGATGAACCCGGCGCTCTACATGCAGTTCATGAACCCGACCGCCTACAACGCCTACATGAGCCCCAACACGTACATGCAGTGGATGAACCCGGCCGCCTACACGATGCCGGGTGCCACCACCGCCAGCACGGTGCCCTTCAACTTTTTCGACTCGAACGCCTGGGCGCTGAACATGCCCCAAGTGGCCCCGCAGGCACCGCAGCAGTAAGCCTCGTTCCCGGACCGGATCGGTCCGGAAGAGTTTGCAGGGCGTGGCGCAAGCCACGCCCTTTTTCTTTGCCCTCCCTGGTCCGGCGGGTTCCCGCCTGAGCCAGTAACCACGCTGAATGTGCCCATTTTTACCTGGATATTTAATGCCTTAAATCATTTACAAGGTCTGCATGGTGCCGTGAGGATGGCTTGTCGACATCCGGTTGATGCCTACGCCCTCTCCAACCCACGGAGTCGGCGAATCACCAGGAGCCATGACATGACCAGCACGAGACCTGCCGCACCGCGGTTGCTGCTATACGCAAGCCTGCTGCTACTCCCGTTCCAGTCCCAGGCCTTTGACATCACCTACGAAGGTGACTTCATCCTGAGCGGCCCCGAGCCCGCGCCGATCACCCATAACGCCATTCCGGTGACACGCTACGTCTCGGTCGTCACCACCATCTCGCCGGTTACCGACGCCCATGACCGGGATGGCAGCAAACACTGCTGGTACATGATCGATCGTGAACGCGGCTTCAAGGCCATGATCGCGGAACGGCCGATCGACGAGGTCGGACCCGATCCGTTCGGCGCCAACGGCACCCAGCCGAGTGCCAAAGAGCTCAGCTCCATCGCGGAGTTCGTGCACAGCGTCTACCGCGAAGCCGAGGACAGCGGCGGCATCAAGAAGCTTTCGGAACGCTGCTCCGAGGCGACATCCTGAGTCTCTCGTTGCTGAAGACCTGAAGCTGGCGTCCTGAATTCGAAAACGCCGTCACCGGTCCTGGGCAACAGGACCATCTGACAAGGCGATTCGCCTATACTCGCCCGACCGTTGGTGCTGAACATTCGGCACGGCGCTCTGGGCGGGGGATGTAGGTGTGACCGAATTCACCGAGCCGGTTCGGTGGGGTTATCCCACGCTGATCCATTTCTTCCTGGCCGGCATGGGCGGCGGCACGCTGGCCATCAGTTCATTGCTGCTGCTTTGGGGACGACGCCACAACCGGTTCTTCAGCGTGGCCCGCTACGCCGCGTTTATCGCCCCGGTCGTAGTGTTCGACGACGCGGTGGTGCTGGTCCTCGAACTTGGCCGCCCTACGCGCTTCCTGAACATCTTCAAACACGTCAATTTCGAGTCGCCGCTGTGGGTAGGGGCCTGGCTGATGACACTGTTCCTCGTCATCAGTCTCGTCTACGCGTACACCTACATCGCCCTGCCCGACCGACCGGGCAAGTTCAGGCGTTTTCTCTCCTCAATTGGGGTGCCCGAACGGATCGGTCATGACCATGGCCACCCACGCCTGCGCCGAAACCTGGCCATCATCGGCCTGCCACTGGGGATCGCGGTCTGCCACTACCCCGGATTCATGATGAGCGGTCTTGTCGCCCGGCCGTTGTGGAGTACCTCGCTGTTCCCGACCGTATTCCTGTTCTCTGGCATCGCCACCGGCCTCGCTGCGACGGTGCTCTGTCGCGTCCTGTTTCGACGCGGCAACGACCGGGAAACGGCGATGGAGTACCGCGGTAACAACGACCGGCTGATAGTTGCCACCATCGTGGCGCTGGTCGCCGAGGCCTTCGTCCTGGCGCAGATGGTCGTCCACGCCCTCAATACCCACAGCGACCTGCAGAATGTCGTCGAGGACGTCGTCATGAGTGGCGGGCTGTTCACCTACCCGTTCTGGATCGGTGTCGTCGGCATCGGTTTCGCTGGAGCGATCGTGTCCGGGCTCGTAATTACCGCACCACGAATGCTCTTCTCCAGGCCCTGGACGGTGCCCCGCAGTGTCGAGGCGATCATGCCCACCGCCGTGCTGACCGGTGCGGTGATGCTGATCTACGTGCTGCTGTTCGGCGGCCAGCTGACCGGCCCGATGGGCTTCTAGCAGGCTGTTGAAATTCTACTCAGCAGGCACGATCCGGCGTCAAAATTGACCTCAAAATGCTCATTTACTCCAGTAAACTGCGCTTTATCGGCCCATTTTTCCTTGTCTCGCACTCATCTGAACGAATTTCAACAGCCTGCTAGACCCTACCGAGGGCATGCTCATGCCAGCGGGAACTACAGCCAATCGGTCAGTTGCAGCCCGATGCCGAGGCTGCTGACGTTATGGTTGTAGTCGATCAGGCTCTCACCGTAGCCGTTGAAATACTGCAGGTAACCACGCAGGCGGCCGTGCAGGGGAAAGCTCCAGTCAAGCTGCAACGCCCCGCGTGAGGAGCCGAAATCAAGGTTGTGGCGCCCCATCGCAGTAAAAGTGTTCCGTTTGTACTTGTACACACTGAGCAATTCGAAATTGCCCAGGTAATCCTTGATGTCTGGATTGTCGTCGGTAGCGGCATCTTCGGGAATACGCCACCATGGCTTGAAGCCCAGCGCGAGGTTCTCGCGCTCGAATATGAACGACGCAAAGACTCGGTTCCAGCTGCGCGAGAGCTCACCGGCCCGGCCATTCGACTGGTGCACCAGGCCGACCTGGTTGAGCCGGTTGGTGAAGCCGAGGAACTGCCAGTCGTTGTTGAACGACAGCCAGGCCTCGGGCTCGTGGTTGGTCTCGCGGAATGGTGCCGAAATCACGTCGTCGGTCTGGAATACCTGCCAGAAAGAGCGGTTGGTGTAGGCGAAAAAGAGATCGCCTCCGCTGCCGAACAAGTCATAGGCCACCGGGAATTTCAGGCTCACCTGGAACTTGGCCTCGGTGTGCTTGAAAACGCCATCCCCGAGCCCCGGGAACTGGTCCTTGAACGGATCGACATTGGGGTCGGAGAAGTTGTACGCGACGATGACGTAGTTGGGCTTGTGCGGTGTGAGCACGAATGGCTGGTCCATCGTTTCACTCTCCTGTGTCAGACGCCTGCTGACCGCGGGCATGTCCGGATCGGCCTCGCCCTGAGCCCCCACCAACCGCTCGGAACAGGCTCGCTTGAGCGCACCGACCGTCACCGCATCTCCGGCCCCATGCAGCGCCTCGACCAGGCAGGTGTCGTATTCCCGCTCGGTGTAACCCAGGGCGGCCGCCGGTAACACCAGCAACATGATGGCCGTCATAAGCATGCGGCAGCCCATGGCCGTAGTTTTGAGGAAACCGATTACATTTTTCATATCGTCATTTTCTTTGCCAATTATCTGTCATGTGCTTGCCATGCGGAGAGGACACTACCTGCTCCAGGCACTGCCGACCTGAATATAGAAGGCCGTATCCTCCGGACCCCAGGCCACGTCGATACCGGCCCGCAGGCCAAAGCGCCGCGCGGTCAGGTACCTGAAACCGACACCCTTGGAGACCACCGTGGTGGAATCCCCTCGCCCCCGGTCAGAAAAGGCCTTCCCGGTGCCGATGAAACCGAGGATGCTCCAGCGTGGCGTGACGTCGTAGCGCGCCTCCACTTCACCAACGAGGGTCTCCTCGCCCTGGTAGCGCATTGCGGGGATGCCTCGCATGTCGATAAACGGGTACTCGTAGAAAGGCGGGTTATCGGTCACCGCCGAGCCGTCCGCGCGCAGACCGATCACCCAGTCG
This sequence comes from Gammaproteobacteria bacterium, assembly GCA_003645555.1. Classification (GTDB taxonomy): domain Bacteria; phylum Pseudomonadota; class Gammaproteobacteria; order QNFN01; family QNFN01; genus QNFN01. The sequence continues at coordinate 5,730 of QNFN01000050.1, forward strand.
GGTTTGATCGGAAACCAGTAGTTGGCGAACAGGCGGTACTTGTTGAAGTCGCTGTCACCACCCCAGGTCGCACCGTAATTGATCGCTGACAGCTCGGCCTTCAACCCCCGCCCCGGAGTCACCGTGTTGTCCAGGTTCTCGTAGTGGAACACCGCCCCGAGGCCTGCCGAGGTGCTGGAGAACGTGATGTCGGGCAGACCGAGGCCTGGCAACAGCGATGAGGTATTGAAGGTGTTGTCCGTCTTCAGGTAGCTGTATTTAAGCCCGGCGAGAAAATTCGACTCCCTGATCCGGAACAGCAACTGTTGCAGAAGGTAGTCCCCCTCGGTGTTGAACTTGATCGGCCGGTCACCAAGTAATCCACCACTGTCGAGACCGTAGAACTTCATGTTGACATTGGCCCTGGCCAGGACGCCCGTGTAGCGCACGGTGTCGTCTTTCCAGACCCCGAAGTGCGCGGCACCAGCGAACCAGGTGTCGTTTTCCGTGTAGCCACCAAACAGGGCGGAGACACTGGGTGGCTTCAGGTTGCCATCCCGGTCCGGGTTCGGATTGAACTCCTCTCCGGGCTTGGTCTTGCCGGCCAGGGGATCATGGAAAAACACCGCGGCCACGCCCAGGCCGTAGCCGACGGCAGGCTCGGTAATGATGATCGGGACCGGCAGGAAGCCTCTCTTCTCGGCGAGGTACTTGCTCGCGTCGAGTTGGCCGTCACCCGGGTCGATCATGGTGTCGGCGAACCAACCGGCATGGGCAAGCGACGGGCGGAGGCTGCCGGTAACGACCAGGGTGCCGACGATGGCGAGGAGAAATCTGCGAATCCAGTCAGCCATGTTCAATCCGTGAAACCGTTACTCTCGCCAAGAAACTCCGGCGGTGTCATGCAAATCCACACAGTTCCTGCAGACAAAAACGCCGGATGACTCCAGCCTGACACGGCATCGAGCAAAGGTCGGGCCGGTTCCGCAAGTGAATGTAGCACCCTGTCCGGACACGAGGCCATGGCGGCTGTCCGTGGTCATTTTTCACTTCGAACCGCGGGCGTTATCATGCCCTGTCCTTCCTGCCACATCGCCTGCCAGGTCACGCATGCCCAGCGCACCGAATGATCTCTTCTCCCGTCGCCCCTACTGGGCGAAGCGGCTGTTGCCGGCACCGGTACTGCCGATGTCGCGCACGGAGATGGAGCAGCTCGGCTGGGACGCCTGTGATGTCATCCTGGTCACTGGCGATGCCTTCGTCGATCACCCGAGCTTCGGCGCTGCCGTGGTCGGCCGGTTGCTCGAGGCGCACGGTTTCCGCGTCGGCATCATCGCCCAGCCCGACTGGGACTCGGCGGAACCATTCACGGCACTTGGCCGGCCGACGCTCTTCTTCGGCATCACCGCCGGCAACATGGACTCGATGGTCAACCGTTACACGGCCGACCGGTTGCCGCGCCGCGACGACGCCTACACACCCGACGGGGCCGGCGGGCGCCGTCCCGACCGCTGCACCATCGTCTACGCCCAGCGCATCCGCGAGGCGTTCCGCGACGTGCCACTGGTACTCGGCGGCATCGAGGCGAGCCTGCGCCGCAGTGCCCATTTCGACGGCTGGTCGGAAACCGTCCGCCGCTCGATCCTGTTCGATGCCCGCGCCGACCTGCTGGTGTTCGGCAACGCCGAGCGGGCCATTGTCGAAATTGCCCACCGGGTGGCGCAACGCGAACCGAGCAAGTCGATACGCGACCTACGCGGTACCGCCTACGCCTGCCGCAAATTGCCCGAAGAACTTGCCGTAATCGACGCCAGCAATCCGGATGCCACCATCGTGTCACTTAAGGATCGCGAGCACAGCGCTCTGCGACTGCCGTCACACAAGCAGGTCAAAGAGGATAAACGCGCCTACGCCCACGCCTCACGGTTGCTGCATCTCGAGTCGAATCCGCACAATGCGCGCGCCCTGGTGCAGAACCATGGCACCGCCGAACTGGTGATCAACCCACCACCGTGGCCATTGACCACCGAAGAGCTCGACCGCGTCTACGAACTGCCCTACACGCGCCGGCCGCACCCGACCTATGGCGACGCACGCATTCCCGCCTACGAAATGATCCGTACCTCGGTCAGCCTGATGCGCGGCTGTTTCGGCGGCTGCACCTTCTGCTCCATCACCGAGCACGAGGGGCGCATCATCCAGAGCCGCTCGACCGATTCGGTGCTGCGGGAGATCGAGGCGATCCGTGACCAGGTGCCCGGCTTTACCGGCATCATCTCCGATCTTGGTGGACCGACCGCCAACATGTATCGGCTCAACTGCTCCTCCCCTGATATCCAGGCCAAATGCCGACGGCTCTCCTGCGTCTACCCCGACATCTGTCCGACCCTGGACACCGACCACGCACCGCTGATCGACCTCTACCAGCGGGCACGGGCGCTACCGGGGATCAAAAAAATCCTGATCGCTTCCGGCGTGCGCTACGACCTCGCGGCGCAGAGCCCGGAGTACGTCAAGGAACTCGCCACCCACCACGTCGGTGGCTACCTGAAGATTGCACCGGAACACAGCGAAGAGGGCCCGCTGTCGAAAATGATGAAACCGACACTGCGTGCCTACGACCGCTTCAAGACCCTGTTCGACCGCTACTCGAAGGCGGCCGGCAAAGAGCAGTACCTGATCCCCTACTTCATCGCCGCCCATCCCGGCACCTCTGATGAGGACATGCTCAACCTGGCACTGTGGCTGAAGGCACACGGCTTCCGCCTTGATCAGGTGCAGACCTTCCTGCCGACACCGCTGGCGTTGGCCACGGCGATGTACCACTCGGGATACAACCCGCTCAAGCGGCTCAATCGACCGGAGAAGGTGTCGACGCCGAAGAAGCTGACCCAGCGGCGGCTGCACAAGGCGTTCCTGCGCTATCACGATTCGGCCAACTGGCCGTTACTGCGTGAGGCGTTGAAGCGGATGGGCCGCAGCGACCTGATCGGTAACGGCAAGCGTCACCTGGTACCGGCCTGGCAGCCGGGCCAGGGCCGTCGTGCGCCGGGACCGGCCGCCAGGGTCACTCCCGGGAAGCGTCGCCCCCCTTCCGCCGCGCGTCAGCCCAAAAGAGGCGGCCGTAGAGCACCGCGTTGAGCAGCAACACGCCGAATCCGAGCCCCACCTGCACGGTGGGTGTCAACGCCGACGGGTAGACGATCGGAAGCAGGTAACGCTCGACGAAGGTTCCGTCGTAGCCGGCATCTCCGGCCAGAATCCGGAACCGCACCTCCAGCGGTGTCAGCGGGCAGAGCCAGCCGTTGACCTCGACCACCACCCCCCAGGCCACCGCCGGCAGATGCAGCCATGCCACCCGGCGCCGGCGCCAGACCAGCAACGCACCAAAAAGTACGAACAGGATGAACGCCAGGTGCAGTACCAGCACGCCGTCGGCAAGCCA
>QNFN01000051.1 GCA_003645555.1 Gammaproteobacteria bacterium
CACCCACCTACCCCGCCCTACACCGACCTACACCGACCTACACCGACCCACACATCCTTGCCGTCGTGACAGCCATCCTACCCGATGGGCGATGCCACGGTTCCAGAGATCGCCTCTGGCCAGACCCGTCAGGTGCGGTACTCGGCATTGATGGTGACGTAGTCGTGCGACAGGTCGCAAGTCCAGAGGACCTCGCTGGCCTGGCCACGGCCGAGATCAACACGGATGGTGATCTCGTCGCGGTCCATCACCCGCTGGCCGTCCTCTTCCCGGTAGCCAGGTGCACGACTGCCACCTTCGACGATGACGACCTCATCGAGCGCCACCATCACCTGTGCCAAATCGAAATCCTTGACTCCGGCCCGGCCAATGGCGGCCAGGATCCGCCCCCAGTTCGGGTCCGAGGCAAAGAAAGCGGTCTTGACCAATGGCGAGTGGGCGATGGTCTCGGCAACACGCAGGCATTCGCCAGAATCAGCGCCGCCATCAACCCTGACGGTGATGAACTTGGTTGCACCCTCGCCGTCACGCACGATCGCCTGTGCCAGTTCGGTACAGACCTCGGACAGTGCCGCGGTGAAAGTGGTACATGCATCGGCATCTTCGATAGCAATACCGCTCGCCCCGGTGGCCAGCAGCACGCAGGCGTCGTTGGTCGAAGTGTCGCCGTCGACACTGATCCGGTTGAACGAGGTAGCCATGGCCCGCTCAAGGGCGTTCTGCAGTGTCTCAACCGGGATGGTGGCATCGGTGGCGATGAACGCCAGCATGGTCGCCATATCGGGACGGATCATGCCGGCGCCCTTGGCGATGCCGGTCACGGTCACCTGCTGACCGCCGATATCGACCGCCCGGCTCACTCCCTTGGGCAACGTGTCGGTGGTCATGATCGCCTCGGCTGCTGCGGCCCAGCCGTCGCTGTCGAGCGCACTGCGCGCCGCAGGCAGCGCCGCGACCAGTTTCTGCACCGGCAACGGTTCACCGATGACGCCGGTAGAAAACGGCAGCACCGCGGACTTGCGATCCCCGGAGGCCGCCGCTACCGCCCTGCAGCATGCTTCCGCGGCAGCCAGGCCATCCGGCCCGGTGCCGGCGTTGGCATTGCCCGCGTTGACCAGCAGCCAGCGTGGTGATTCCGATGCCAGGTGGTCGCGTGCGACGGTCACCGGAGCGGCGCAGAAGGCGTTGCGCGTAAACACCGCGGCCACGCGCGTCTCTTCGGCGAGTTCGACCAGCAACAGGTCGTCTTGTTCGCCTTGGCGGCGCAGGCCGGCGCGGGCCGTACCGAGCCGCACGCCGGCAACGGATCGTAGCGGTGGCAGCGGGCCGAGACCGACCGCCATCAGCCTGCCTCAGGCCTCACTTCAGTCGGCCGTGGCACTGCTTGTACTTTTTGCCCGACCCACACGGGCAGGGCTCGTTGCGACCCACCTTGCGCCCTTCGCGTACGAACGGCATCTCCGGCACCCCCTCACCCTCGGGTACGTGACCGTCGTCGGGCAGTGCACTTGCCTCGGCGTGCTGGTACTGCATCGCTGGCGCGGTCTCGCGGCGTTTCTGCTCGACCGCCTCAACGTCGGTCTCGGCACGCACCTGCACCTTGGAGAGGATGCCAATGACCTCATTATTGAAGTTGTGCAGCAGCGCGGTGAACATCTCGAACGCCTCGCGCTTGTACTCCTGCTTCGGGTTCTTCTGCGCATAGCCACGCAGGTGGATGCCCTGACGCAGGTAGTCCATGGCCGCGAGATGGTCCTTCCACTGCGAGTCGAGGACCTGCAGCATCACCGCCTTCTCGAACTGACGCATCACCCCGGCACCCGCCTGTTCTTCCTTGGTGCGGTAGTCGGCGACGACGCTGTCGAGAATCCGCCTGCGTAGCGTCTCCTCATGCAGTTCCGAATCGTCATCAAGCCATTGCTGGATGTCGAGGTGCAGCGCGTATTCGGACTCGAGTGCCTTGCTCAACCCCGGCACGTCCCACAACTCCTCGAGGCTCTGCGGTGGGATGTACTGGTCGATCTGCTCGTCGATCACGTCGGCACGCAAATCATCGATAGTCTCGGCGATGTCGCTCTCGGAGAGCAGTTCATCGCGCAACTCGTAGATCTTCTGCCGCTGGTCGTTGGCGACGTCGTCGTAGTCGAGCAACTGCTTGCGGATGTCGAAGTTGTGACCTTCGACCTTGCGCTGGGCATTCTCGATCGCCTTGGTCACCCATGGGTGCTCGATCGCCTCGCCCTCCTCCATGCCCAGCTTCTGCATCAGCCCGGAGACCCGCTCCGAGGCGAAGATACGCATCAGGTTGTCTTCGAGCGAGAGATAGAAGCGGGTCGACCCGGGATCGCCCTGGCGACCCGAACGACCACGCAACTGGTTGTCGATACGTCGTGACTCGTGACGCTCGGTACCCACCACGTGGAGACCGCCAGCGGCGATCACCTGCTCGTGGCGAGATTTCCACGCCTCGCGCAGCGCTGAGCGAGCGGCATCGTCGGCATCCTCGCCAAGTTCACTCAACTCGACCTCGAGATTGCCACCAAGCACGATGTCGGTGCCGCGTCCGGCCATGTTGGTGGCGATGGTCACCGCACCCGGACTCCCGGCCTGAGCGACAATCTGCGCCTCGCGCTCGTGCTGCTTGGCGTTCAGCACCTCGTGCGGAATCGAGAACTTCTTCAACTGCTTGGACAGGTACTCGGAAGTCTCGATGGCGACGGTGCCGACCAGGGCCGGTTGGCCACGCTCATAGCAATCACGGATACCCTCGACAATGGCATCGAATTTCTCACTCTGGGTCAGGTAGACCAGGTCACCGCTGTCATCGCGAACCATCGGCTGGTGGGTCGGGATCACCACCACCTCGAGAGCGTAGATCGTCTGGAACTCGAACGCCTCGGTGTCGGCGGTGCCGGTCATGCCGGCCAGCTTGTCGTAGAGGCGAAAGTAGTTCTGGAAGGTAATCGAGGCCAGCGTCTGGTTCTCGTTCTGGATGCGCAGCCCTTCCTTCGCCTCGACCGCCTGGTGCAGGCCACCCGACCAGCGCCGCCCCAACAGCGTGCGCCCGGTGAACTCGTCGACGATCACCACCTGGCCGTCCTGGATGATGTACTCGACGTCGCGCTGAAACAACGCGTAGGCACGGATCGATGCATTGATGAAATGCATCAGCTGGATGTTCGCCGCATCGTAGAGACTCTCACCCTCGGGCAGCAGGCCGGTTTCGGTCAGCAGGTCCTCGACGCGCTGATGGCCATCCTCGGTGAGGTAGATCTGTTTGCCCTTCTCATCGACGGTGTAGTCGCCGGGACCCTCCTCACCTTCGACCCGGGTCAGCTTGGGGACCAGCTCGTTGATACGGTGGTAAAGGTCAGCATTGTCCTCGGCTGGACCGGAGATGATCAGCGGCGTACGTGCCTCGTCGATCAGGATCGAGTCAACCTCATCGACGATGGCGTAGAACAACGGCCGCTGCATCTTGTCGGCCTCGGCGAAGGCCATATTGTCACGCAGGTAGTCGAATCCGAATTCGTTGTTGGTGCCATAAGTGATATCGGCGGCATAAGCAGCGCGCTTGGTCTCCGCATCCTGGCCGGGGACGACGACGCCGACGCTCATGCCGAGAAACTCGTAAATGTGTCCCATCCAGGCCGCGTCGCGTCGTGCCAGGTAATCGTTGACGGTGACCACGTGCGCGCCGTTGCCCGCCAGGGCATTCAGGTAGATCGGCAGCGTCGCCACCAGGGTCTTGCCCTCGCCGGTGCGCATCTCGGTGATGCGCCCCTGGTGCAACACCATGCCACCGAGCAACTGGACATCAAAGTGGCGCATCTCGAGCACCCGGCGGCCCGCCTCGCGCACCACCGCGAACGCTTCCGGCAACAGGTCATCGAGTGTCGCCCCATCGGCGACCCGGGTACGAAACTCGTCGGTCTTGGCCCGCAGCGACGCATCGCTGAACTGGGCCAACTCCTCCTCGAGGGCGTTGACCTGGACAACCACCTTGCCCAAATTTCGCAGCAGCCTTTCGTTGCGGCTGCCGAATACCTTGCTTAAGACTTTGCCAATCATCGATTCAGTTCGCTGGAGAGCAGAAACGGACACGCGGGCCAGGTGGCCGCGCAATGGAGGAATCCCTGGTCAAGTCAGGAACGGGGTCAGAAATTCCGCAAAAGCGGAAGTGTGGCCGAGACCACCGTCGAATTCAACGGGCGGCCCGGATATAGCTCATCGGGTTGACGGCCAGGCCGTCACGGAGAACCTCGAAGTGGACGTGGGTACCGGTCGAACGGCCGCTGCTGCCCATCAGGGCGATCGATTGGCCCTTCTCGACGGTCTTGCCCACCTTGACCAGGTTCTTCTTGTTGTGGGCGTAGCGGGTCACGTAACCGTTGCCATGGTCGAGTTCGACCATGCGCCCGAAGCCGCTCCGTCGACCTGACCAGGTGACCACACCCGAGGCGACCGCAATGATCTCGCTGCCTGAGCGGCCGGCGAAATCGACACCTTGATGGCGGTCACGCTTGCCGGTGAACGGATCGGTGCGGCGACCGAAGCGGGACGAGATCCAGCCCTCCTTGATCGGTCGCCCACTGGGTTCGATCCGCCACGCCAGGCTGCGGTTGAGCATGAATTCCTCGAGCAGGGTCAGTTTCTGCTCACGGTCGCCGAGGCGAACGAGCAGTGCATCCATGGCCCTTTCGATATCGGGTGAAGCTGCGGCACGAGGTGCATCGCCACTCTCCGGGCCACCGCGGGCCGGCGACTCGCTGAAATCGAATTCGCCTGGATCGAGTTCGGCCATCACGGTCAGGCGCTCGCCCAAGGCATCGAGACGAATGACGTGGGCCTGCAGTTCACCCAGCCGCAGGGCCAGGGCATTGAGATGGTGGTCGACATTACGGCGGGCCGCGACCGCTTCGAGCTCACGCAACTCCTCGGCAGTCCGGGTGCGTTCAGCTGCAGCGGCGAGATCGGGTCGTGCGGCGTCACGGCCATAGAGATAGCCGGCATGGAACAGCCCGGTCGACAACAACACACCGAGCAGCAGCCCGGCATACAGGGGCCAGCGGCGCCCGATGTCGAGGACCCGTGCCGTAGCCGCGTTCTTGGTCAGCAGGATGATCTGCATACGTCGTACTTGTCGTTGTTCCCGGGGCTCGCTACGATGCCCCTGTCATTCGCCGTCCGGATTCCCGATGGTGTCCCGTCCAACCCCAGTCAATTCTGTCCTGCGCGAGCACCTGCAGACGCTCACCGAGGCAGCCCGCCTGCATGACCGGGCCACTGACCTGGTCCGCTCGGCCCTGCCCGCCGACCTGGCTGACCACTGCCGCGGCGCCGTGGTCTCGGCAGATGAGGTGACGCTCTACGTCGACTCCCCTGCATGGGCCACGCGCCTGCGCTATCTGGCCCCGTCCCTGCTGCTTCAACTCGCCGCTGCCGATATCGGCGTCCGCCATTGTCGCATCAGGGTGCTGCCCTCGGGCGACCGTACCGAAGTTGTACGACCACCGTCGCCACCGTTGCCGGTCACCGCAGCCACGGCCGCGGCAATCGATAGTGCGGCTGCGACCGCCGAACCATCTGACCTGGCCGCAGCTCTGCGCCGGCTGGCCCGGACCCTCGCCCGCCGTCAGCCGACGGCGTAGGCCGGGCGGCTGTAAGAGATCGGCAGGCTCTCGATATCCTCGTAGGTCACCAGTTCCCATGCCTCGGCATCGGCCACCAGCGCCCGTAGCAACCGGTTATTCAGCGCATGCCCCGACTTGTGCCCACTGAAGGCACCGATCAGGCTGCGCCCAAGCAGGTAGAGGTCGCCAATCGCATCAAGAATCCTGTGCTTGGCGCACTCGCCCTCGTAGCGCAAACCGTCTTCGTTGAGCACCCGGTACTCGTCGACAACGACCGCGTTGTCGAGGCTGCCGCCAAGGGCCAGCTTGTTCTGACGCAGCACTTCGACGTCACGCATGAACCCGAAGGTGCGTGCACGGCTCACTTCCTTGACGAACGAGATGGTCGAGAAGTCCATCGTCGTCTGCTGCGACCGCTCCTTGAATACCGGATGGTCGAAATCGATCGAGAATGAGACCTTGAAGCCCTCGAACGGTTCGAATCGGGCCCACTTGTCACCATCCTCGACTCGCACCGGCTTACGGATGCGGATGAACTGTTTTGGCGCGTTCTGCTCCTCGATACCCGCGGACTGCAGCAGGAAAACGAAGGGGCCCGCGCTGCCGTCCATGATCGGCACCTCGGGGGCGCTGACATCGACGCAGGCATTGTCGATACCGAGCCCGGCCATCGCTGACAACAGGTGCTCGACGGTCGATACGCGAACGCCGCCCTGGACCAGAGTCGTCGACAACACCGTGTCACCGACATTGTGCGGGTCGGCACGGATCTCGACCGCCGGGTCGAGGTCCACACGACGGAACACAATGCCCGTGTCAGGCGCCGCCGGGCGCAGCGTCAGATAGACCTTCTCACCCGTGTGTAGGCCAACCCCGGTCGCCCGAATGGCGTTCTTGAGAGTCCGTTGCTTGATCATGTCCCCAAATGCCAATGTGAATGCAACCACCTTGGTCACATAAACGGTGGCATGCTAGCACAGAATCACCGTGCTTCCCAAGCACTTACAAGACCCTCAAACCCTGCTGAAATCAGTCCGCCTGCTTGCGCAGGAACGCCGGAATGTCCAGGTATTCGTAGTCCATCGCCGGCGCTGCGCTGCCCTCCGACATCGGCGGTGCGGGCCGGTTGCGGATGGCGGTTGGCTTGTCCAATTCAGCATAATCGACCTCTCCGGTCGAGGCCTTGCGCACGATCTCGACCTTCGGCTGCATCTGCTTGGCCTGACTGGCACCGAGTCCGGTAGCGACCACGGTAACCCGCAGTTCGGCTTCCATCTCCATGTCGATAACCGTGCCGACCACCACCGTCGCATCGTCGGAGGAGAACTCCTTGACCGTGTTCCCGACCTCCTCAAACTCACCAATCGCCATGTCCGGGCCAGCCGTGATGTTGACCAGGATGCCACGCGCCCCGGCGAGGTCGATGTTGTCCAGGAGCGGACTGCGAATCGCCGCTTCGGCGGCCTCGCGGGCACGCGTTTCCCCGGACGCGGTTCCCGACCCCATCATCGCCATGCCCATCTCCGACATCACGGTGCGCACGTCGGCGAAGTCGACGTTGATCAGGCCCGGCCGGGTGATCAGCTCGGCAATACCCTGGACCGCGCCCTGGAGCACGTTGTTCGCCTCGCAGAAGGCGTTGAGCAGCGTCATCTGGGGACCGAGCACCTCCTGCAGGCGGGCGTTGGGGATGGTGATCAGCGAATCGACGTGCTCGGAGAGCTCGCGGATACCTTGGTCGGCAACATTCATACGCCGGTTGCCTTCGAAACCGAATGGCTTGGTCACCACGGCGACCGCCAAAATGCCAAGTTCGCGTGCCACCTGGGCAATCACCGGTGCCGCGCCGGTCCCGGTGCCGCCACCCATGCCGGCGGTAATGAAAACCATGTCGGCGCCGGTGAGCGCCTCCAGGATCCGGTCACGATCCTCGAGCGCCGCCTGGCGCCCAAGATCTGGATTAGCGCCGGCGCCAAGCCCCTTGGTGATGTTGCCACCGAGTTGCAGCACGCTGCAGGCGTGGGTGTTCTTCAGCGCCTGGGCATCGGTGTTGGCGCAGATGAACTCAACACCCTCGATACTGGCCTGGACCATGTGATTGACGGCGTTGCCACCACCGCCACCGACACCGATTACCTTGATCACCGCGCTCTGCGGATAGGTTTCCATCAGTTCAAACATACGTGTACCTCCATCTGGCTCGCCGCCTGGCTCGCCGCTTTGCCTGCCTGTTGCCACTCTGGCGCCATCCGCGCGCCACCCTTCATCGAAATTACGGCCGTACTGGCCATCGTCAGAAATTGCCCTGGAACCAGCTGCGCATGCGCTCGAGAATGCTGCCGAAACCGGGCCTCATCACACTCTCTTCACCGCGCTCACGCAGCTGCTGATGCCCGAACAGCAGCAGCCCAACACCGGTTGCATTGGTCGGGCTGCAGACCACCTCGGTCAGCCCGGAAACCCCCTTCGGAATTCCGAGACGCACCGGCTGGTGGAAGATCTCCTCGGCCAGTTCGATCACCCCTTCGACCTTGCTGCTACCGCCGGTCAGGACCACGCCGGCCGCACACAGATCCTCGAAGCCACTGCGCCGCAGCTCGGCCTGAATCAGGCTGATCAGCTCCTCGTAACGTGGGCCGATCACTTCGGCGAGGGTATGACGTGACATGCGCCGCGGCGGGCGATCACCAACACTCGGTACCTGTACGGTTTCGTCGGGATGCGCCAGCTGGGCCAGCGCACAGCCGTGGTGAATCTTGAGTTCCTCGGCGTGCTGGGTCGGCGTGCGCAGAGCCACGGCGATGTCGTTGGTCACCTGATCGCCAGCGATCGGGATCACCGCGGTGTGACGGATCGCACCCCCGGTGAAGACCGCGATGTCGGTCGTGCCGCCACCCATGTCGACCAGGCAGACACCAAGCTCTTTTTCGTCGTCGCTCAGCACCGACTGACTCGAGGCCAGCTGCTCGAGAATCACGTCGTCGACCTCGAGACCGCAGCGGCGCACGCACTTGATGATGTTCTGCGCCGCACTGACCGCGCCGGTGACCATGTGCACTTTCGCCTCCAGACGCACGCCGGACATGCCTTCGGGGTCGCGGATCCCCTCCTGCTCATCGATCACGTACTCCTGCGGCAGGATGTGGAGAATCTTCTGGTCGGCAGGGATCGCCACGGCACGGGCCGCGTCGATCACCCGCTCGACGTCGCTGCGCGTGATCTCGTGGTCACGCACAGCGACGATGCCGTGGGAGTTGA
>QNFN01000052.1 GCA_003645555.1 Gammaproteobacteria bacterium
AAACGTACGTAATAGCTAGCTATTGCGAAGCTTTGCAACGAAAAAGCTGGACATTCTGGGCGCCAGATACGAGTTCATGACTTGATCAGAGGTTCCCTTATGGAGAGTGTGCGCAATATACGCGGTTGCTCCGCGCATTCGCCTGGTCTGGTAGTGGCCAGACGCCGTGGCACAAGGTGGCCCGAGCCACCTGCATTGCGATGTCGCAAAGCCGCAGCTTCATAACAGCCTGAGAGGGCGAACGCTTGACCTGCAGGGGTATACGATTGCACTCGCGCACGGCATTCTTGCGCCTGATTGATTCGCTGCCAAGGAGTCGGCATGGCCTATCTCGACCGCATTGAGGCGTGCAACCGCTGCGACCCGGAGAACTTCCTGCCGTTCCGGGCGGCCGGGAGTACCGTCGGCTGGGTGCGCCCCGATTTTGCAGAATGCCTCGACCGATTTCCTGACGTCTTCGATTGCCGCGGTGACGAGGTGGTGCTGCAGCGTGCGCTATGGACCTTCGAGGCGGCCAGCGAAGCGCTCGACCGGGTGGTCGCCGCGTTGGTTGAGGAGGGTGTTATCCCCCGCCTTCATGGCGAGCGCTACCCGGTGACGCCGTCGAACCGCGAGCGTGCGTTGTGCACCCTCGATCGGGCGGCGGCTCCGCATTTCGGCGTTCGTGCCTTCGGCCAGCATCTCAATGGCTACGTTCGCCACCGCGGTGAGCTGCTGGTCTGGGTGGCACGCCGTGCGCGTGACAAGTGGAAATTTCCCGGTCGTCTCGACCAGATGGTGGCTGGAGGCCTGCCCTACGAGCTGACACTGGCCGAGAACCTGGTCAAGGAGTGCGCCGAGGAGGCCTCGATTCCCGAGGCGTTGGTGCTGGAGGCGCATCCGGTCGGTGTGGTCACCTACTGTCAGGAGAGCGTGCACGGTCTGAAGCCGGACGTGATCTACACCTACGACCTCGAGCTTCCAGCCGATTTCATCCCGCGTGCCCATGACGGCGAGGTGGAAAGTTTCGAGTTGTGGCCGCTCCAGCGGCTGGCGGAAACGTTACGTGACGGCGAGGCGTTCAAACCGAACTGCGCCCTGGTGGCAATCGATTTCCTCGTTCGCCACGGTTACATCGACCCGGGTGAACCGGATTACCTGGCTATTGTCGCCGGCCTGCGGCGTCCGCCAGCACTCCCTGTCACGGCGGCGTAAGGGAGCTCAGGCCGGGACCTGCTCGGTGTCGGCAATCTCGGCACGGACCGCATCCATGTCGAGTTCCTGCGCCTTGGCGATGATGTCTTCAAGGGCGCCTTCGGGCATTACCCCCGGCTGAGAGAGCAGGATCACCTGCTGGCGGATCACCATCACCGTCGGGATCGAGCGGATCTGGAACTGGTTGGCCAGCGCCTGTTGCTCCTCGGTGTTGACCTTGGCGAAGACCACGTCCGGGTGGCGCGCAGCGATTTTTTCGTAGACCGGGGCGAAGCCGCGGCAGGGGCCGCACCACGGTGCCCAAAAATCGATCAGCACCAGATCGTTGTCGGCGACGGTCGATTCAAACGACGCGTCGGTCAGTTCCACTACGGCCATATCAGCCCCCCAGGAAATTTGATACTGAAGTATATCAGAAAGTACTGATATTATTAATTGACCCGAGTCAATCGACGGGTGGGGTGGGGTCGGTCCGGCCACGCAGGCCGGAGGATGGTGTGGCTCAGGCGCGGCCGACGTTGCTGTCGGTTGGCGTGTGGTAGTACTCGCTGTCGTGTGCGTACTCTTCGGTCAGCCGGCGCAGCACGACCTGCCGTTCCTCGGCGGTGCTTACCTCGGCGCACTCCTCGCAACGCAGGTCACCGCAAGGTTGGCGGGCGTAGAGCCAGTACTGGATCGCACCGGCGAGCAGGCCGTCAGCGATGTCCCACAGGTGAGCCTCCTGGTCGTCTTCAGCCAGCCGGTTACCGAGTTCGACGGCCTCGCGGGCGGCGATATCGTACGGGCTTTCTTCGTCGGACATGGGGGCGGCCTCGTGGGTGGAGGGGTGAGACGGGATGGCTGCGATCTTACCAGATGCACCGGTCATACCGCGGGCATGGCGGCTACACTCACCCTGCACCCGAACCGGGTGCGGTGATCGGGAGAGCCTAATGGCAGCCTATCTACTGGCCGACGTGGTCCCCCATGACATGGAGGCCTACCGTGCCAGCGGTTACCTCGAGGCGGTGGTACGCCTTGCCGCCGACGACGGTGGGCGTTACCTGGCACGTGGTGGCGACATGCAGCAGCTCGAGGGCGATTGGCTACCGCGCCGCATGGTCATTATCGAGTTTCCGAGCATGGCCGACCTGCGGGCATGGTACGCCTCGGAGGCGTACGCCCCGTGGCGGGAAGTACGCCAGGAACTCGCCGATTCGCGGATCGTTGCCGTCGACGGTCTGGAGGCTCCCCCGGCATGATCCGCCCGCTGCTAGCGGAATGGGCAGACCGGGTGCTGCCGGTGATCGGCATGCTGCACTTGCTGCCCCTGCCCGGGTCACCCCGCTTCGCTGGCGACCGCGACGCCATCCGTGAACGGCTGTTGGCTGACGCCGACGCCCTGGCCGCGGGTGGTGTCGATGGCCTGATGATGGAAAATTTCGGCGACGCGCCGTTCCTGCCCGAGGCGTTGCCGGCGCATGTCGTCGCCAACATGGCGGTGTTGGCCGGCGCGGTCAGAGACCGCATCGGCCTGCCATTGGGCATCAACTGCCTGCGCAACGACGCCCTGGGTGCGCTCGCTGTCGCCCACGCTGTTGGTGGTGCGTTCATCCGCGTCAACGTGCTGTGCGGGGCGCGGGTCACCGATCAGGGGGTGATCGAGGGACCGGCCGACCGCCTGCTCCGTGAGCGCGCACGGCTCGGTGCCGGGGCCATTCGCATCTTCGCCGACGTCGATGTCAAACACTCGGCCCCGCTGGGCACGCCGCGCCCGCTGGTCGACGAGGTTGCCGACCTGGTCGAGCGCGGCGGGGCCGATGCCGTCGTGGTGTCGGGTTCTGGCACCGGTCGACCGACTGACGCCAATCAGATCGACACCGTCCGCGGAGCCTCCGGCATGGCGCCGGTGTGGGTCGGCAGTGGGGTCGATGCGGCCGGGATTGCAGCGCTTATCGGACGCGCCGATGGCGTGATCGTCGGCAGTTCGCTGAAGCACGACGGCGAAGCGCACGCCGCGGTCGACCCGGCACGCGTGCACGACCTGGTTGCGCGGCTGCGGTGACGGACCCGGCTACCCCGTTCACGCTGACCGTGCTGGGCAGTGGCACCGGTGTGCCGTTACCGGAGCGGGCCTGTGCCGGCTACTGGCTGCAGGCACCCGGTATTTCGGCGCTGGTCGACTGCGGCAGTGGCGTGCTGCGCCGGCTGGCCGAGGCCGGTGGCGACTATCGGACGCTGGATGCCGTCTTTGTCACCCACGTCCACCCTGACCACATCGGCGAGTTGGCGCTGTTGCTGCACGCGCTGAAGGCGACTCCGGGTTTTTGCCGTGAAGCGCCATTGCACCTGTATGGCCCACCCGGCTTCCCCGCGTTTTTCACCGATCAGGTTGCCGCGGTGGCTCCGCCAAGGCACCTCGACCTGCATATCGCCGAGGCGAGCGCCGTGTTCCACAGTCACGGCCTCGGCGTGCATACCGCGCCGTTCGTGCACAGCCCGCGCATGGCGAGCCTCGCCTACCGTTGCGTGCATGCCGGGCGCTCCATCGTCGTCACCAGCGACGCCGAGTGGGATGAGGCCTTGGTCGACCTGGCGCGCGGTGCCGACCTGCTGGTCGCCGATTGCAGCTTTCCTGATGCACAGAAAATCCACGGGCATATGGCCGCCAGCGAGTGCGGTCGTCTCGCCACCGTCGCCGGGGTCGGGCGGTTGGTGCTGAGTCACCTCTACCCGGTCGACCTGGCGCAGGAGACCCGGCTCAGTGAGGCACAGGCGGCCTCTAAATGTGAGGTACTGTTAGCCCACGACGGTCTACGTCTCGAGGTCATTGGCTGATCCGGATCAGTAAGACGTTCGTACTCCGGAGCGACAATGCCGCCACGCAACGCAGGAGTCAGGTCATGCCCTCTCACCACAACGTTTTCGACGAACCGATCGAGATCTGTTCATTGGCACCGCGCACCGGCTTCACCCGCAGCGGCGCCTGTGAGAGTGGGCCGGAGGATCACGGCGTGCATGGTGTCTGCATTCAGGTGACGGCAGAGTTCCTTACCTTCAGCCGCGAGCGTGGTAACGATCTGTCGACCCCGCTACCGGAGTTTGGTTTTCCCGGCCTGCAGCCGGGTGATCGCTGGTGCCTGTGTGCGGCGCGTTGGCAGGAGGCGCATGCGGCTGGCATGGCGCCAAAAGTCGTGCTGCTGGCAACCCACGCGCGCGTGCTTGAGGTGCTCGACCTCGTTGACCTGAAGGCCCACGCCCTCGATCTCAGCTGACCCGGGGGCGTGTTCAACTCAGGCGCCACCCGGTGCGACCCTGGGTGTGTGCAGATTCTGGCTGAAGCGGTTCAGCGCCTCCGCTACAATCCGCGCCTTTCCCACGGAGGGCACTCCCCTGTCCGACCTCAATCCCGCCCAGCGCAAGGCGGTTCTGCATGCGGCCAGTCCGCTGCTGGTGCTGGCCGGTGCCGGCAGTGGCAAGACGCGCGTAATCACGCGCAAGATCGCTCATCTGGTACAGCGTTGCGGTCTGGCGCCGGAGCATGTCGCCGCGGTCACTTTCACCAACAAGGCGGCACGCGAGATGCGCGCGCGGGCCGGCAAGCTGTTGTCGGTGGAGGCGGCACAAGCGCTGACGATCTCGACGTTCCATACTCTCGGTCTGCGCATCCTGCGCCGCGAGGCACGACGGGTCGGCTATCGATCCGGCTTTTCCATTTTCGATGCCCAGGACACGGCCAATCTGCTGCGTGAGCTGCTGCGGGCCGGTGGTGACGCCAAGCCTGACCCGGCGCCACTGCAGTGGCGTATATCGGCGTGGAAGAACGACCTGGTTGATCCGGAACAGGCGCAGGCCGAAGCGTGTGACCCGGCAGCACGCACGGCGGCCGATCTCTATGCCGACTATCAGCGTCATCTGCAGGCGTTCAATGCGGTCGATTTCGACGACCTGATTGCCCGCCCGGTGCGGCTGTTCCGCGACCATCCCGAAGTGCTCGGAGCCTGGCGTGAGCGCATCCGCTACCTGTTGGTCGACGAATACCAGGACACCAACGGCGCCCAATACGCCCTGGTGCGGCAGCTGGTCGGGGAGCGCCGCGGGTTGACGGTGGTCGGCGATGACGACCAGTCGATCTACGCCTGGCGCGGTGCACGGCCGGAGAATCTGCAGCGGTTGGGCGAGGATTTCCCCGGGCTCGAGGTGATCCGGCTGGAGCAGAATTACCGCTCGACCGGGCGCATCCTGAAGGCGGCCAATACACTGATTGCCAACAACCCGCACCTGTTCGAGAAGCGCCTCTGGAGCGGGCTCGGTTTCGGCGACCCGCTACGGGTGCTGCGCTGCGAGGACGAGGCGCACGAGGCGCGCCGGGTGGCCTCGGCCCTGCTCGAGCACCGCTTCCGCCACGGCACCCGCTTCGGCGATTACGCCCTGCTCTACCGCGGCAACCATCAGTCGCGGCCGCTGGAAACGGCGCTACGCGAGGTGCAGATCCCGTATCACGTCAGCGGCGGCACCGCTTTTTTCGATCGTGCCGAGGTCAAGGATGTGATCGCCTACCTGCGGTTGTTGGCCAACCCCGATGACGACGCGGCCTTCCTGCGCGTGGTCAACGCGCCGCGCCGTGGCATCGGCCCGACCACGCTCGAGTCACTCGGGCGCTACGCGCAACTGCGCGGCCGGGCCTTGTTACCAACCTGTGGCGACCTCGGTCTCGCCGCCCATGTCAGCGGTGCCCCGCTCGAGCGACTGCGTCGCTTCGCCGCCTGGGTTGAGCGCACCGCGGCACGTGCGCGTGGGGAAAGCGATGCCGTCACCCTGGTCCGCGACCTGCTCGAGGAGAGCGGTTATCGTGCCTGGCTGGTCAAGTCGGTGCGCGACCCACGGGGCGCCGAACGTCGTCTCGATCACGTCGACGCGCTGCTCGACTGGCTCACAGGTGCCGCGGCCGAGGTGCGCGGTGGTCTTGAAGCGCTGGTCGATCGGCTCTGCCTGCAGGATCTGCTCGAGCGCGAGGAGCAGGCAGGCGACCGGGTCGCGCTGATGACCCTGCACGCGGCCAAGGGGCTCGAGTTTCCGCATGTCTTCATGGTTGGCATGGAGGAGGGTTTGCTGCCCCACCGCAGCAGTATCGACAGCGGTGATCTCGACGAGGAGCGTCGCCTCGTTTACGTCGGCATCACCCGCGCGCAGCAGACGTTGACCTTCACTCACGCGGCCCGACGGCGGCGCCAGCGTGAAGTGATGGCCTGCGAGCCGAGCCGTTTCCTCGACGAATTACCGCGTGAGGATCTTCTGTTCGAGGGGGGGCCGCAGGAGGACAGTGAGCAGAAGCAGGCCCGTGGGCGGGCGGCGCTGGCGCACCTGCGCACGCTGGTTTCGGCCCCTGCCTCGGCCGGATCAGACCAGGCGTAGCCGGATCCTTCTGAGCACCGCTGGATGGATTCAAGCTCGCCATGAACCAGGGCGCTGCTTGCGTTTGTGGGTCGGACTTCAGTCCGGCATGCCGGGCCCAAGGACGATCTGTCCCATGGATGCCGTCGCACGCATTCAGCCAGCTTTGTCACCGCCCCCGGTGTCGTCGCCGAACAGCGAGTTCAGATCGTCCATGGGGGTTGGTTCGTCATTGGATGAGTTGTCCGCCATGCCGGGCTCGCCCGCTTCTTCTGCATCGCCATCGAACAGCGCATCCAGATCATCACGCGTGCGTTCGCCGCCGCCGGTGCCGTCGTGGGCGCCATGCCGGAGACGGAAGTGTGAGCAGAAGTTGGCGATATCTGTTTCGCGTGCCGGCTCGGCACGATCATGACTGCAGTTGGTGGTGTACTGCGGGGCGTAAAAGCGACACATGCGGCAGACGTGCAGGTCGCTGTCGCAGGCGAGGCATTTCTCCAGTCGTGGGAAGAGTCGCGGCAGGTCGTCGTGCAGCGGCTCACCGCAGCGCCAGCAGACCAGGGTCGATTCCATCATGCCTCCCGCGTGTCAACGCCAAGCTTAAGGAACCTCTGATTAATTCTGGGCGCCAGATACGAGTTCATGAATTAATCAGAGGGTCCTTAACTATGGGACGACCGGGGCGCCGGGGCAACGGCGGTTAGAATTGGTTTCATATCCTTGGAGGCGTGGCATGGCAGGCAGCGTCCTGATTACCGGCAACAGCAGCGGCCTCGGTCGCGGTTTCACTGAAGTCTGTCTCGACCGGGGCTGGTCCGTCTATGGCGTCAGCCGGCGTGGTTGCAGCGGATTGACCGGTGCGTTGCACGATGTCCGTTGCGACCTTGCCGATGCCGATACGGTGGCACCGGCGCTGGAGCAGCTGCTTGCCGGCGTCGAACGCCTCGACCTGGCGATCCTCAATGCCGGCGCCCTCGGCCCGATCCGCGACCTGGCGGAGATCCCGGTGGCGACCGTTGAGGAGGCGATGCGCATCAACGTCTGGGCCAACAAGCGCATTCTCGACTGGTTCCTGGCCCGGCCGTTGCCGGTCACACGTATCGTACTGATCTCGTCCGGGGCCGCGCTCAAGGGTCACCGTGGCTGGGGCACCTATGCGCTTTCCAAGGCGACACTGAACATGCTCACCCAGCTCTATGCCCACGAGTTTCCAGACACCCAGCTGTTGGCGTTGGCACCGGGTCTGGTCGATACGGGTATGCAGTCGGTGTTGTGCGATCCGGCGCAGACCGATGCCGGGCGTTTCCCGTCACTGCAGCGGCTGCGCGCGGCGCACGGCACCGAGGCGATGCCCGATCCGGTCGCGGCTGCGGCACGCATCATCGACCTGCTGCCGACGCTGGCTGACCGTCCAAGCGGCAGTTTCGTCGACGTGCGCGACCTCTGAGCCGGTCGCTCAGTGGGTGGTGTCGCTGCTACTGCCGCCCACGGTCCGGCGCAGTAGCGGGCCGATGGTCAGCCCCTGCACCAGGATCGAAAAGACCACGATAACGTAGGTCGCTGCGACCAGTGGGTCGCGTTCCGGTGTCACCGGCAGTGACAGCGCCAGCGCGACTGAAATGCCGCCGCGCAGGCCGCCCCAGGTGAGGATCTTGACCACGTGCGGACTGAACTCGCGGCGGGCGCGCAGCAGCCCGACCGGGAGGCCGACGCTGATCAGCCGTGCCAGCAGCACCAGCGGGATCAGCAGCAGGCCGGCGACCAGGTACTCACCGCGGAAGCTGAGCACCAGCAACTCCATACCGATCAGCAGGAACAGCACGGCGTTCAGGGTCTCATCGACCAGCTCCCAGAAGGTGTCGAGGTGCTCGCGGGTCCGTTCCGACATGCCGAGCAGGCGACCGTGGTTGCCGACCAGAAGGCCGGCGACGACGATGGCGATCGGTGCCGACAGGTGCCACGCTTCAGCCAGCGCGTAGACCCCGGTGGCCAGTGCCAGCGTGATCAGCACCTCGACCTGGTAGTTGTCGACGGTCGCCAGCATGCGGTAGGCAAGCCAGCCGCCGGCGGCGCCGAACAGCGCGCCGCCCACCGTCTCCTGGACGAACAGCCAGGCGATGGCCCCGGGCTCGGCCGGCGTCTCGCCGGTGGCGACACCGACCAGCACCAGGAAGACCACCACGGCGACGCCGTCGTTGAACAACGATTCGCCGGTAATCTTGGTCTCCAGGCTTTTCGGTGCACCGGCGGTCTTGAGGATGCCGAGTACGGCAATCGGGTCGGTCGGGGCGATCAG
>QNFN01000053.1 GCA_003645555.1 Gammaproteobacteria bacterium
CTCAAATCTGAACATTCCGAAGCACAATCTACTTCGTCCAGACTTAATCAGAGGCTCCCTAAACGTCGAACTCCCCGTAGAGCCCACGCAGACCGACCTTGTGAGTGAGGATCTCGTCCCGGGTCAAGCCGTCGAGTTCATGCGGGAAGATCAGCCAGTCACCCGTCTCGTGTACGAAATAGTCCGGCACCAGGTCAGTCTGGTTATTGGCCGGCTTGAACCACGGCGTGGCGATACGGATGTCGTCCGGGGTGTTGCGGCGCGCCTCCTGACGTAGCGAGTCGACCACCGCCTTGATACTGAGCCCGGTGTCGAAGACATCGTCGACCAGCAGCAGCGAGTCGGCGGCGTTGATGTTGCTGACCACGTAGCCGAGACCATGAACGCGGACCTCGCGGCTGCGCTTGGCGATGCCGGTGTACGAGGAGGTGCGGATGGCGATGTGGTCGGTGTCGACCCCAAACACATCAAACAACTCCTGCACGGCGATGCCAACCGGGGTGCCACCGCGCCATACGCCGACGATGAAGTTTGGGCGAAAGCCGCTCTTGAGAACCATCAGGGCAAGGCGAAACGAGTCTTCGAGCAACTCCTGCGCTGTGATGTAGTGTTTCTCGACCATACCCGCCTTCCTGTACCTCGAGCGGCTAACCTACCCCGGCCCCCGTAGGGGTGCAACTGCGCCGGATCAAGGCAACAGGCGGCAGTGATTGCCTGCCCGGCGAGCGCCGGTTAGCCTCTACAGATCGGCGTCGCGACGCCCTGCCGCGCGCCCCAGCACCGGGACCCCGCCATGCTATCGATCAATCGCTATTTCCACCTCGAGGAACGTGGCACCACCGTCGCCACAGAAGTACGCGCCGGATTCACCACCTTCCTGACCATGGCCTACATCCTGTTCGTCAACCCACAGATCCTCAGCCTGACCGGGATGCCGGCAGCTGACGTCGCCGTCGCTACCGCGCTGGCCGCGGCCCTGGCGACGCTGATGATGGGCCTGTTCGCCAACTTCCCGTTCGCGCTGGCGCCGGGCATGGGTCTCAACGCCTACTTCACCTTCGGGGTGGTCCAGGGCATGGGTGTCGAATGGCCGGTCGCGCTGACCGCGGTGCTGATCGAAGGTGTGCTGTTCATGGCCCTGGCCATGACCGGGGTGCGCACGCTGCTGGTCAACGCCATCCCGCGTTGCATCAAGATCGCCACCATTACCGGCATCGGCCTGTTCCTGGCGATCATCGGTTTCGAGAACGCCAAGCTGACCGTTGACCACCCGGCGACGCTGGTCACGCTCGGTGATCTGAATAGCCCGGCGGTGCTGCTGGCGCTCGGCGGCATCATCCTGATCGCCGCGCTGATGGTGAAACAGATCAAGGGGGCCGTGCTGATCGGCATCCTGGTGCTGACGCTGATCAGTTGGGTCACCGGACTGTCACCGGCACCGAATGAACTCGTCGCCATGCCGCACCTGCCGCGTGAAACACTGCTGGCAATCGACTTCAGCCAAGTCTTCACCGGGACGATGCTGACCGTGATCATCGCCTTCCTGTTTGTCGATCTGTTCGATACCGCTGGAACACTGCTTGGCGTCGGCCGGCTGGCTGGCTTCCTCGACGACAAGGGCAACCTGCCGGGCTCAGAGCGCGCCTTCATGGCCGACGCCACCGGTACCACCGCTGGCGCCCTGCTCGGCACCAGCACCGTAACCACCTACGTTGAGTCAGCGACCGGTATCGAAGAAGGCGGACGCACCGGCCTGACTGCGGTGGTGGTTGCCGCGTTGTTCCTGCTGTCGCTCTTTTTCACGCCGTTGTTCACCTCGGTGCCGGCGCTGGCGACAGCCCCGGCATTGATCGTCGTCGGGGCGATGATGATGCTCGGTGCCCGCGACCTCGACTGGACGCAGATGGACGAGGCGGTGCCGGCATTCCTGACCGTGGTAGCGATGCCGTTTACCTACTCCATCGCCCACGGCATCACGCTGGGCATCGTCTCCTACGTTCTGATTCACCTGGTCACCGGCCAGACCAACAAGATTCACCCGGTAATGTGGGTGCTGGCGGCTCTGCTGATCGCCTTCCACGCGCTGTGAACGAATCGGTCGACCGCACTCTCGAGGCCGACTGCCGGGCGCGGATTCGCGCCATCCCGGGCTTCCCCAAGCCCGGCATCGTGTTCCGTGACATCACCCCGCTGCTCGCCGACGGGCCGCTGTTCCGGCGTGTGACGACCCACTTCGCCAGCACCTGCGAACGACTCGGCTGGGCCCCCGACGTGCTGGTCTCACCTGAGGCACGCGGCTTCATCTTCGGCGCCGCGCTCGCCCACGAACTCGGCATCGGCTTCGTCCCGGTGCGCAAACCGGACAAGCTGCCGCACGACACCCACCGCGTCGAGTACGCCCTCGAATACGGCAACGATGCCATGGAGATCCACGTCGATGCCCTGCGACCAGGCCAGCGCGTGGTGTTGATCGACGACCTGCTCGCCACCGGCGGCACCATGGCTGCCTGCGCCAAATTAATTGCAGAACACGGTGTCACCGTGACCGGGGCACTGTTCCTGGTCGAGCTTTCGCAGCTCGGCGGTCGTGGCCAGCTCACGCCATGGCCGGTGCACGCGCTGGTCGACTACCCGGATTGAAACTCAGTCGGCTGGGTGCCAGCGCGGCACCCAGTGAGCCAACGTGTCACGCAGGGCGTCGAGTTGCAGCGGCTTGCCAAGATGGCCGTCCATGCCGGCGGCACGGCAGGCCGAGACGGTGGCCGGGTCCACGTCACCGCTGAGCCCAAGGATCGGGGTACGGTCACCGGATGCCTCCTCCAGCCGGCGAATCTCCGCCGCCGCAGTGAAGCCATCCATCTCCGGCATACGGCAGTCCATCAGCACCAGGTCGAAACGGCCATCGGCGTAGGCCGCGACCGCTTCTCGGCCATCGACGGCCAGCTCGGTGTGACAGCCGAGCCGCTGCAGCATCGTCAGCGCCACCTGCTGGCTGGTGTGGTCGTCCTCGGCCACCAGCACGGTCAGCGTCCCGACCTCACCGTCGTCGCTGTGGACGCCCACCTCCGCCGGGGCCGCACACGCCTCGAGCGGGACGGCGAACGAGAACCTGCTGCCCTCACCGACCGAGCTGTTGACCTCGAGCCGGCCGCCCATCATCCCGACCAGTCGGTTGGAGATGGCCAACCCCAGGCCAGGACCGCCATGGCTCCGGGTCAGCGTCTCCTCGACCTGGGCGAAGGCGTCGAAAATACGCTCGATCGACTCTTGCGGGATGCCGATGCCGGTGTCGCTGACGACGGCCCGGAGCCACACCGACCCATCCTGCTCGACCCGCTCGAGGCGCAACGCCACTGCACCGTCCGGGGTGAACTTGATCGCGTTGTCGAGCAGGTTGCCGAGCACCTGGCCGAGCCGGGTGGCGTCGAACCGGGCCCAGGCCGGCAGCTCCGGATCGACGTCGCAGTCGAAGGCGACACCCAGCGCCTGCGCGGCCTCGCGCGGGCCAAGGACCCGCCCCTCGACCCAGCGCCGCAGCTCGTTCTCGATCGGGTCGAGTTCCAGGTAGCCCGCCTCGATGCGGGACAGGTCGAGCAGATCGTTGAGCAGCCGCAACAGGCCGTCGCCGGAGTCGATCGCGGTCTCGACGAAACCGCGCTGCTCGGTCGACAGCGGATGATCGCCGAGCAGGTTCAGCATCCCCAGCAGGCCGTTCATCGGCGCACGGATCTCGTGGCTCAGGTTGGCCAGGAAGCGGGTCTTGGCGGCATCCGCCTCCTCGGCCACCTCCTTCTCGGCGCGCAGTGCCGTCACGGCCTCGCGCCGCTCGGCGATCTCCTCGACCAGGCTCGCGTTGACTGTCTCCAGCTCGACCGCACGCTGGGCCACGCGCTCCTCGAGCTCGTTCCGGGTCCGCGACAGGGCCGCCTCGGAAGCCAGCCGCTCGGTGATGTCACGGGCGAAGGAGACGTAGAGACGGCGTCCCTGGCTATCGAACGCGGCGACCCGCAGATCCACCGGACACAACTCGTGGTCGGCCCGCCGCAGGCGCTCCTCGAACGTGATCACCAACCCAGGCTGCAGGCCGGCGCGCGCGCGCTGCTGCTCCTCGAAGTTGAAGCCGGTCGCAATCCTCGACATCGGCATCTCCAGCAGCTCGTCGTGCCGGTAGCCGAGGGCGTGGCACGCTTCGCGGTTGACGCTCAGCAGCCGACCCTCGGTATCGTGCAGGAAGATGGCGTCACCGGCGTACTCGATGAACTGGCGCAGCCGAGTCTCGCTTTGGCGCAGCGCCTGTTCGGCGCGATCGCGATCGTCGACCTCGTCCTGCAGCGCGCGGTTGGCGGCACCCAGTTCCCTCCGGCGGCGCACCACCAGGGCACGCAACTCCGCCGGGCGTTGCAGCAGCGTCACGGCCAACAGCCCACTGACCAGGCTGAAAAGCAACACCAGCGCCAGCCCCTCGCGCGGCAGCGGCGGCACGGTCCAGCCGTCACGCGGGGCCACGCCGAGGACCCACAGGCCGTTGGGCACCGTGAACTGCACCTCTTCGGCGTCCTGCAGCGGGTCCGTTCGCGTGTTGGCGAACACCTTGCACGCTCCGGACTGAGGATCGACCCGGCACAGTTCGTAGCTCAGGCCGGCCCGGTCCAACTGGCCAAGCTCGGCGGCGCCCAGCAGCAACGGCAGCCGGATCAGCGCGATGGCGAAGCCCCAGAAACGGCCCTCGCCGATAAACACCGGCAGGCGGCCGATCACCGCCGTGCCGCCCTGGATCAGTTCGAACGGGCCGGCGAGGGTCATCTGGCCGGTCTCGATGGTGCGCAGCGCCTCGTCGCGCCGATTCGGGTCGTTGAGCAGATCGTGACCGATCGCGCGTTCGTTACCGACCAGCGGGTAGATGTTGCTGATCACCCCTTTCGGTGCCAGCTGCAGGCTGGAGAGGCCGCCGTAGCTGTCGATCAGGTCTCTCGCCAGGGCGTCGAAGTCGGGAATGGCGTCGAACTGGCGCAGCACCGAGGCCAGCGCGTAGGTTGCCGACAGCGAACGGGCGAGTTGCTGCTGGAGCGTGAAGGCCCGCGCGGCCGCAATCTCGTTGACGGCCTGCCGCTGCCGCGCCGACTGCTGGTCCTGGTGCAGGTGCAGATAGCCGAGGCCGGCAAACAGGATCGCCATGGCGACCAGCAGGCCGCCTATCCAGGCCCTCAGGCGTCCTGCCGTGGGCTGCTCAACCACCGTCGTCTCCCGCGACCGCCGGCTGCACCCAGCGCTCGAGGACGCGGCGCAGCCGCTCGATTGTGATCGGCTTTGCCAGGTGATCGTCCATGCCCACTGCGAAGCAATGGGCCACGTCCTCGGGCAGGACGTGGGCGGTCATCGCCACCACCGGCAGGTGCTGCCCGGGCGCCTCGTTTCGGCGCAGGTGCCGGGTCGCCTCGAAACCATCGAGCCGTGGCATCTGGCAATCCATCAACACCAGGTCGAACCGCTCCGTAGCGAGGCGCTCGAGCACCTCCTGTCCGTCCGCCACCGCGCTGACCTCGCAGCCGAGCCGTTTCAGCATGCCGATGGCGACCTGTTGGTTGACGACGTTGTCCTCGGCGACCAGCACACGGCAGTGACTGGTCCCGGCAAGCCCGCCGGCAGGCCGGGTGGCGGCAGGCTGGCTTTCGGTCACCTGCGGTGCCGGCAGCTCGACCACGAACGTGCTACCCGCGCCGGGACGGCTCTGGAGATCAACCGTTCCGCCCATGACCTCGACCAGCTGCCTGGCGATCGCCAGCCCGAGCCCGGTGCCTCCGTAGCGGCGGGCGATGGAACGGTCCGCCTGGGTGAAGGAGTCGAAGATCGTCTGCTGGGCCTCGACTTCGATGCCGACCCCGGTGTCGCGGACGGCGACGCGCAGCCAGTCGTCGCGCGGGCAGTCGGCGACGACCGTCACCCGGCCCTTATCGGTGAATTTCACGGCGTTGCCGACCAAGTTGTTCAGCACCTGGCGCAACCGCCCTGCATCGACCAGCATCCACGCCGGCAGCTCCGGACTGCTCTCCAGCAGCAACTCCAGCCCCTTCTCCCGGGCGCGCCAACGGTGCAGCTCGGTGACCTGGCGCAGCAATCGCGCTGTCTCGACTTCGATGTGGCGCACGGCCGGCTGGCCACGCTCGATGCGCGAGATATCGACCAACTCGCCGAGCAGTCCCATCAGCAGCTTGCCCGAGGCGTCCGCGATCTCGGCGTAGCCCTGCAACTCGGCCGGCAGGTCACTCTCCCGCAGCAGGCTGATCATGCCCAGCAGGCCGTTCATCGGCGTTCTGATCTCGTGGCTGATGATGCCGAGGAACTGGCTCTTGGCCTGACTGGCGGCCTCGGCCATCGCCTTGGCGGCCTGCAGTTCGACCTCGGCCTGCTGACGCTCCTGGGTCTCGCGGATCAGGTTCTGGTTGGTCTTCCGCAATTCGGCAGTGCGCATTTCGACCTGCCGTTCGAGTTCCCGATTGGCCCGTTCGAGCGCCTCGCGAATGGTGATCTGTTCCGACACGTCACGGGCCACGGCGATGAACAACGGCCGCCCCTGTTCCTCGAAACGGCCAACCCGGACCTCGACCGGGTAACCGCTACCCTCCTTGCGCCGCATGCGGCCGCTTATGCTGACCGTCTCACCATCCAGTACCCGTGCCCAGGCGGCATCGAAGCCGACGAAATTCTCCTTCGGTGCCACGTCGGCTAAGGCCAGGCCGAGCAATTCGTCGCGCGTGTAGCCGAGCAGCCGGCACGCTTCCGGGTTGACCTCGACAAAACGACCCGTTTTATCGTGGACGAACAGGCCATCGGTGGCGTGCTCGAGCACCCCACGGTAGCGCACCTCGCTTTCGCGCAGTGCCGCTTCCGCCACCTGGCGCTCGTCGATCCGCTGGCGCAGATCGCGGTTGGCCGTGTCCAGGTCACGGGTGTTGCGCGCCACCTCGGCAGCGAGCAGGGCCGGGCGGCGCAGCTGCAACCAGACCAGCAGGCTGGCCAGCACGCTGACGAACACCGCGAGCAGGGCATCCTGGGCGAGCGCGATTGGATCACGCCAGCCGCTGCGCGGCGCCAGGGCCAGTTCCCAGTTCTTGCCGGCGACGTCGAAGCGGAACGTGATCGGGTCGCGCAGCGGGCCTTCGGCCGACGCGCTGAAGGGCTGACCGGACGTGCCGCCGAACTGAGCCAGTGAGAAGTCGAAACCGGCCAATTCCAGCCGGTGCTTCAGCCGGGCCGACCGGATCAGGTCCTCGATGCTGATCAGCGCTGTCGCAAACCCCCAGAAATGGCCGTCCCCCTCCGTTTCTCCCATGAAAACCGGGCTGCGCGCGATCATCGCCACACCGCCCTGGACCAGTTCCAACGGGCCCGCAAGCGTCAGCCGATGCTCGGCAATCGCAGCCCGGGCCGCGGTGCTGCCGGGGGTGGCCGGATCGAGCAGGTCGAGTCCGAGCGCGCGCTCGTTGCCCGACAACGGGTGGATGGTACGGATCACCCCGTCCGGCGCCAGCTGCAGGTTGGTGATGCCGCCGTAGCTGGCGATCATGTCCTCGGCGAGCGCCGGGAAATCGGGGACATGGCCGAACTGGCGGATGATCGAGCCGAGCGCCTGAACCGATGAGACCGAGCGGACCAACTGCTCGCGCAGTGCCGTGGCCTCGGCCAGGGCCAGCCCGGAGGCCGTGACGCGCGCCGCCTCGATGCGCCGGTCGTCACGCAAGTCGACGTAGAGCGCACCGACCGACAGTATGCCACCCAGCAGCAACAGGCCCCAGATTCGTTCTCGCGCTTCCGCCTTCAACACACGTCCACTGTTGTTGCGGGACCGCTGGGTCCCGGTGGGCTGCAGGGTCGCGGTTCGGGGAAGGGGAAGCGCCGTAATCCTTACATAGCCCGGCGGCGGCTGCATCTTCCCTGGGCCGCGATTTCGCGTGCCCGGGCGGAGCGACCCTCGGCCGCCCGGCTCGGGAACACCCAATCAACCTACGCCAAGGACCAAGCAGTGGCAACTTCAGGGCGCCCTCACGGCGGCCACCGCGCCCTCTGCTAGACTCGGCGCCACCCACCGGATGGCTACCCGATGACCCTGTTCCAGCTCCTTGCCACACTGCTGACGCTCGCCGCGTTGTTCAGCTACTTCAACCACCGTGTGCTGCGTCTGCCGCAGACCATCGGGGTGATGCTGGTCGCGCTGCTGGTCTCGCTGGGCCTGCAACTCTTGGGACCGCTCGGTAGCGGCATCGAGGCCACGGCCGAGACGCTGCTGCACGCTGTCGACTTCGACGACGCGCTGCTGCACGGCATGCTCGCGTTCCTGCTGTTCGCCGGCGCCCTGCACGTCAACCTCGGTGACCTGGCGCAGCAGGGGCGGGTCATCGCGCTGCTGGCGACCGTCGGCGTGCTCGGTGCGACCTTTCTCGCCGGCAGCTTCGCCTGGCTGGTGTTCGCTGCCGTCGGCATCGACGTGCCTCTGGTCTGGTGCCTGGTATTCGGTTCCCTGATCGCCCCCACCGACCCGATTGCCGTACTCGGCATCCTCAAGACCGCCGGTGCACCGAAAAGCCTGGAAACCAAGATTACCGGCGAATCGTTGTTCAACGACGGCGTCGCGGTAGTGGTCTTCCTGGTGCTGGTCGGTGTCGCCACCGGCGAGACGCCGGCCGAACCCGGGGCCATCGCCTGGCTGTTCGTCCAGGAGACGGTGGGCGGCGCACTGTTCGGCGCCGCC
>QNFN01000054.1 GCA_003645555.1 Gammaproteobacteria bacterium
CTGTTTCAGGAACGGGATGTCGAGGCGTTGGCGCTGCTCGTGGAGCAGTACGTGGATCAGCCCCATCATGAACGCGGCGTCGGTTTTTGGTTTGATTGGTACCCACTCGGCCGAGCAGGCGCCGGTCACCGACAGGTGCGGTTCGATCTGTACCCGCTTGACGCCACGCGCACGGGCGTCAGCGTGGCGCTTGACGCCGCAGACGCCGCCCGAGGCCTCGACGTTGTAGCCGAACGACAGGATGAACTCGGTGTTCGGCGTGTCCGGCGCGACGGTAAAGGCGCGGTGCCAGAGTTCGCCGTAGAGGTGCTCGGAGTGGTAGCACTTGACGCCCTGGCCACTGCCGAAGCCGAAGTCGATCGGGCCGATCGACGCCAGGAACGCCGGCAGCGTGCCCATGTAGTAGGTCGGTGTGCCGCCACCGCCGAAGCTGGCGGCGATACGCGGGTAGCCAGAGTCGTCGTTCGGACCCTTGGCCTGGACCGCGTGCAGGCGCTCGGCGATGGTGTCGAGCGCCTCGTCCCACGAGATCGGCACGAACCCGGGATCCTGGTCGACCCCCTTTTTCGGGTTGGTCCGCTTCATGGGCGTCGAGATGCGGTTCGGGTTGTACATCTTCTGTACCAGCCCGAAGGCTTTGACACACACCTTGCCGGCCGAGGGGGTCACCTCGGCGGCAGCGAAATTCGGTTCGATCTCGGTGGCAACGCCGTCGACCACCTTGACCGTCAGCAGGTCGGGCCCGGCGACGCACTGGTAGCAGTAGGTCGGGACCTTTTTCACGGTCCCGCCATCGGGCGTGCTCACAGGCCGGCCTTGGCCGCCTTGCCCTTGAGCCGCTCGGCGGTCTTGGCCACGTCAATGATGAAGCGGTTGTGGCTGCCGCGTGCGACATCTTCGAGGTTGTCACGTGCACTGATGTCGAAGCTCACCGCTCGGCCGTTGACGGCGCTGACGGTGACGGTGATCTCGACCCACATGCCGAGCAGGGTCGCACCGATGTGGTCGATCTCGACCCGGGTGCCGACCGAGTCTTCGCCCTCGTCGAGGTGCTCGAGCAGCAGGTCCCGGCAGGTCATCTCGATGTCGCGGACCAACTCCGGGGTGGCGTAGACGCGCCCCTCATCACCCATGAAGTCAATCGTGCGACCGGTATCGATATCAATGTGCGCCGTCATGGTCAGGCCCGTGGCGAGGCTCTCTTTCATCTCGATTCTCCTGCGGTTCGTGGTCTCGGGCCGCGCGTGGTTGATGACGCACGCGCCCGGGCAAGCCACTAGCTTACCTTTACGTAAACGTAATATACAAGCCTGCACTTCGCTTCGCCCGGTTCCAGGCCGTGTGGTGTCCATGGGTGTTGCGTGCAGGACCGCCGTCGCTTAGAGTAGCGCGAGGTCATTTGACCTTTACGTAAACGTCAATATCCGCCGAAGGGGTCACAGAAGTTCCTCCAGCGGTCGATAACACACCTGTGAAAACAGGAGGAGAAAACATGGCTAAGCAACGTTTTGTTTCAGGTCTCGCCGCCGGTCTGGTGGGCATGGCACTGGTGGCCGCGCCGCTACAGGCCGCGGAGACCATCAAGGTCGGCACCTTCCTTGCCGTCACCGGTCCCGCGTCGTTCCTCGGTGATCCCGAGCTCAAGACGCTGCAGATGTACGTCGACGAAATCAATGCCGAGGGTGGCCTCATGGGCCGCCAGATCGAGCTGGTCCACTACGATTCCGGCGCCAACCCGAAGAAGGCGGTCGACTTTGTCAAGCGGCTGATCCAGCGCGACAAGGTTGACGTCATCGTCGGCGGCTCCGCCTCCGGTGAGACCATGGCGGTGACGCCCCAGGTCGAGAAGGCCGGCATACCGTTCATCTCGCTGGCCGGGTCGATCAAGATCGTCCAGCCGGTCAAGAAATGGGTCTTC
The DNA here is from genome assembly GCA_003645555.1 of Gammaproteobacteria bacterium. Classification (GTDB taxonomy): domain Bacteria; phylum Pseudomonadota; class Gammaproteobacteria; order QNFN01; family QNFN01; genus QNFN01. Next base: position 1,919 of record QNFN01000054.1, read on the forward strand.
AAGACGCCGCACACCGACCGCATGGCGGCGGCCAAGATCTACGAGGACATGAACAAGCGCGGCATCAAGAAGGTTGCGCTGATCAGTGGCAGTGGCGGCTTCGACAAGTCTGGCCGCGCGCAGAGCCTTGACCTGGCGCCCGAGTACGGCATCACCATCGTCGCCGACGAGACCTATGGCAGCAAGGACACCGACATGACGGCCCAGCTGACCAAGATCCGTGCGACGGACGCTGAGGCGATCCTGAACTTTGGATTCGGCACTGGCCCGGCCATCGTCACCAAGAACATCCGTCAACTGGGTATCACCGTCCCGGTCTACCAGTCGCACGGCGTCGCCTCGAAGAAGTACATCGAGCTCGCCGGGGACGCCGCCAACGGTGTGCGCCTGCCGGCCTCCGCGCTGTTGGTTGCCGACAAGCTGCCTGACAGCGACCCTCAGAAGGCGGTGCTGATGGTCTACAAGACCAAGTACGAGGCCAAACACGGTTCGGTGTCGACCTTCGGCGGTCACGCCTACGACGGCCTGTTCATCGCGCTTGAGGCGATCGTCCGCGCCGGCTCGACCGACAAGGCCAAGGTGCGCGCCGAAATCGAGAAGACCCGTGGTTTTATCGGCACCGGCGGGGTGTTCAACATGAGCGCTGAGGATCACCTCGGTCTCGATCTTGGCGCCTTCAAGATGCTTGAGATCAAGAACGGTGATTGGACGCTGGTCAACTAGGACCACGCCCGACCCGGGTACGTAGCTCCCCACCGCCGTAACGCGGTGGTGGGGAGGCTGCGGCCTGACCGGCCCCAATCATGCTGGACCAAATTCTCCAATTCCTGATCACCGGCATCACTGTCGGTTCAACCTACGCCCTGGTCGGGCTCGGGTTCGCGATCATCTACAACGCCTCCGGCGTGGTGAACTTCGCCCAGGGCGAGTTCGTGATGATCGGCGCCATGAGCGCGGTCTGGTTACTGGCGACCGGTGCACCGTACCCGCTGGCGCTGCTCGGCGCCGTGGTAATCACCACCTGCGTTGGCCTGGCGCTCGACAAGTTCGCCATCGAACCGGCACGCGGGGCGACGGTCATCACCACCATCATTATCACCATCGGCGCCGCAATTTTCCTGCGCGGTGCCGCCCTGCTGATCTGGGGAAAGGACATTTTCGCGCTGCCGCACTTCTCCGGTGAGCAGCCGCTGCACGTCGGCAGCGCCACGCTGCTGCCACAGAATCTCTGGGTCATGGGCATTACCGCGGTGATGGTTTTGGCGGTACGCTGGTTTTTTGACCGCACGTTGATGGGCAAGGCGATCCTTGCCTGTGCCTGCAACAAGAGCGCGGCGCAGCTGATGGGAATCAATGTCAGCCTGATGCTGCTGATCTCCTACGGTCTGTCGGCATGTCTCGGCGCGGTTGCCGGCCTCCTGGTTGCGCCGATCGCCTTCACTTCCTATGACGCCGGCATCATGCTCGGCCTCAAGGGGTTCTCGGCAGCCATTCTCGGTGGCATGGGCAGTCCCATGGGCGCCGTCGCCGGTGGCTTGCTGCTAGGTGTCCTCGAATCACTTGGTGCCGGGTTGATCTCGTCCGGGTACAAGGACGCGATTGCGTTCTCCATCATCCTGCTGGTGTTGGTCCTGAAACCCAGCGGTCTGTTCGGGCGTGAGGCGGCGGACCGGGTATGAACCTGAAAACCCCAGTTGACCGCTTTGCCGGGTCATTGCAACCCATGTCTTCGGTGGGGAAGGCGACCATGGCGATCACCACGCTTCCGGTCAGGACGCTACGTGACGAATTGCACAGGCTTGCGGGCGCATGGCTGCGTTGTGACTCCTCGGAAGGGTGTGGCCATTCCTCATCGTCACGCGTTGCGAACACCGTCTCTGGTGTTCGCCCTTCGGGCCAGCCTGCGGCTGTCCCAATCCGCTCCTGGCGGATTGGTGCCCTGCACCCGGAATCCCGCACCCTTCGACCCGTCCAACCGGGGTATTCAGGTTGAAACGGCTGCATGGTTTTTTCGCCTTTGTGGCGCTGGTGGCCATGCTGCCGGTACTGTTCCCGGACAACTATTTCGTCACCGTTGTCGGCGTTACCATCGGCTTCAACATCGTGCTGGCCGTCGCGCTGAACCTGTTCATTGGCTATGCCGGGCAGATTTCGCTTGGCCACGCCGCCTTCTTTGGTATGGGTGCCTACGCCTCGGCGATCCTGACCACCCGCTACGGCTGGAGTCCATGGCTGGCGATGGGCGTTGGGCTGCTGGCCGTCTACATCATTGCCACGCTGATCTCACGGCCGATCCTCAAACTCAAGGGCCACTATCTGGCGATGGCGACGCTCGGTTTTGGCATTATCGTCAACATCATCATGGTCCAGACAGTTGACTGGACCGGCGGTCCTGACGGCATGTCAGGCATCCCCGGGCTGGAGATCTTCGGCTGGGCCGTAGACAGTGATCTGCGCTGGTATGGCGTCATCGCCGTGGTGATGCTGCTGACGGTGCTGGTGTCGCTGAACATCATCGACTCGCGCGCCGGACGTGCGCTGCGTGCGGTGCACGGTTCCGAAATCGCCGCGCAGACCATGGGCGTGGATACCGTACGCACCAAGAGCCAGGTTTTTGTCTTCTCAGCCTGCCTGGCCTCGCTGGTCGGCAGCCTGTTCGCCCACCAGCAGAACTTCGTCAGCCCGGTGTCGTTCGATTTCTTTGTCTCGATCGAGATCGTCACCATGGTCGTCCTCGGCGGCATGGCGTCGACTTTCGGCGCGGTGTTCGGAGCCATCGTGCTGACCCTGCTGCCACAGGTGCTGGTGGTGTTCGATGACTACGAGATCCTGATCCTTGGCGCCATCCTGGTGTCGATCATGATTTTCCTGCCGCAAGGGCTGTTCGTCGGCATGACCCAGGGTGGCGCGAACCTGCTGCGCCGCCTGCGCAACCGCGAAACACCGGCCCGGGCCGGCGCGGATGGCTGACGTGGCCCTGCTTGAAGTGCGCGGGCTGGAGAAGTCGTTCGGTGGTGTCGCCGCCATCGCCGATCTGTCGTTTGCGGTAACCGAGGGACAGATCTACGCCGTCATCGGTCCCAACGGCGCCGGCAAGACGACCCTGTTCAACATGCTGTCCGGGGTCTACGTTCCGACTGACGGCGCGATCGAGTTCGATGACGGCAGCCTGGTGGGTCTTGCGCCGCACCAGATCGCCACGCGCGGCATTTCGCGCACATTCCAGAATTTGCAGGTTTTTTTCAACATGACGGTCCTCGAGAACGTCATGGTTGGCTGTCACCTGCGTTCCAGCATCGGGCTCTACCGCGCGGCACTGCGCCTGCCCGGGGTCGTGCATGAGGAGCGCCAGGTTCGTGACTGGGCACTTGAGGCGTTGGCTTTTTGCGGCCTCGGGCACCTTGCCGACCGGTCGGCCGATGCACTCCCTTACGGCGAGCTGAAACGGGTCGAAATTGCCCGCGCGTTGGCTGCGAAACCGCGCCTGTTGCTGATGGACGAACCGGCCGCGGGGCTCAACGACACCGAGACCGTCGAGCTGCGCGAACTGATCCGACGCATCGGCGAGAGTGGCATCACCGTGCTGCTGGTCGAGCACAACATGGGTCTGGTGATGGAGATTTCCGACACCGTGCTGGTGCTCGATTACGGCAGCCGGCTGGCCGAGGGGACGGCCACCGAAATCCAGAATGATCCGAAAGTGATTGCCGCCTACCTCGGCGGGGAGGTGCAGTATGCCGTCCAGTGACGCGCCGTTGCTCGAGGTGGTCGATCTGACCAGCCACTACGGGCCGATCCAGGCGATTCACTCGGTCTCTCTGGAGGTATTTCCCGGTGAGCTGGTCGCCATCGTCGGTGCCAACGGTGCCGGCAAGACGACCCTGTTGCGGACCATTTCTGGGGTGCAGGCGGCGAGTGGCGGCACGATCCACTTCGATGGCGAGGAGATCACCCGCCTGGCCGCGCACAAGATCGTCAATCGCGGCATCTGCCAGGTGCCCGAGGGGCGCCAGGTATTTGCGCCCCTCAGTGTCGAGGACAACCTGCGGCTCGGCGGCTACAGCCAGCGCGGCGACGGGGATTGGGTTGCCGAGCAGATCGGCAAGGTCTACGAGCTGTTCCCGATTCTGCACGAAAAGCGCGCCCAACTCTCCGGCAACCTCTCCGGGGGACAGCAGCAGATGCTCGCCATCGGTCGCGCCCTGCTCGGCAAGCCGCGCCTGCTGTTGCTCGACGAGCCATCGATGGGACTCGCCCCGTTGCTGGTTGCGGAGATTTTCCGGGTTGTGCGCGAGCTGCACGAGGCCGGCACCACGGTGCTGCTGGTTGAACAGAATGCCCGCGCGGCACTGCAGATCGCAGATCGTGGCTACGTGCTGGAGACCGGCAAGGTGGCCATCAGCGCGCCGGCCGGTGAACTGCTCGAAGATGAGGCTGTGCGCAAGGCCTACCTGGGCCACTAGTACGCCACCACGTAAGTTGCCTGTCGTGCTTCAGCTCGGCAGGGGCATGTTGATGTAGGTCGGGTTTCCGCCCGACGGGGCCTAAGGAGAAGCGGGATGTACGTCGAACGCATCATGACCAGGGACCTGGTGACCGTCACCGAGAAGACCAAGTTGGCGCGGCTGTCGGAGTTGATGCGCGAGCACAAGCTGCGTCACCTGCCGGTGGTTGATGATGCCGGCCGACTGGTCGGCATCGTCTCCCACCGCGATGTACAGCGCGCCGAGCCGTCGCCGATCACCACCCTCGACGTCGGCGAGGTCAACTACCTGCTGTCGAAAGTGATGGCAGGCCAGATCATGCATGACAGCGTGGTGACCGCCAGCCCGGAGATGCTGGTTGAGCAGGCTGGCTGCCTGATGCGTGACCGCCGCGTAGGCTGCCTGCCGGTGGTCGATGGCGAGCGACTGGTGGGGATACTGACCGGGGTCGACCTGATTGACTTTTTCCTCGAAGTGACCGGCTGTCAGGTGGTTGATGCGGCGCGCATCACCGTCCATCTGCCTGACGATCCCGGCATGCTCGCAGGCCTGCTCTCCGCGGTGAACCACGCCGGCGGCAAAATCGTTACGGTGGTCTCGCCCACCAATCCCGATGAGTCCGGCCAGCGTGTCGCCATCGTTCGCTATCGTGCCGATGACCTGCAAGCGATCCTCGACGATCTGCGTGAGGCCGGCTACGACATCGTCACCGTGAACCTGCCGGAGTAGGGTGGAGGACGGCAACGTGCCCGCAGTTGGGTGTAAATGATCAAGGCGAGGCCCATGCCGAGTGATTGCATGGCCTGTGCGCTCCACTCAGGTATTCCGGGCGTGGCCTGCACCAACGGTTATTGAGCTGATTGGCGTCGGACCGATTGACGGCGTCCGGCGCATGCGGTGCCTCCCATGCAAGCCAACCCGCCAACCTGGTGGCAGAGGTTCTCTGAGCCACATCGATCCGGATCAAGATGGTCCATCCAAGGTCAATTTGTGACGATCCAGGTGTCGCGTGAAGCCTGTGTTTCACCGGGATTTACTCTCATCCTCTTGGTCTGACCGGTCAATGGTGATGTTTTGGCTCGGGGTCTGGTCGATCGATTCAAGCACCTGATTGGCCGTACGCCATGGTTGTTCCCGGACAGAGAAACGCCCGACAGGGTCGGGCGTTTCAGGGTCAGAGTGGAGCGGTGATTACTCCTGCAGGTTCGGTGGGTCCGGGTCATGATCCCAGTCCTCATCAGGCTTCGGGAAGCGGGCCAGCCACTCCTCGAGCAGGATGACGTGACCGCGTTCGTCATCGGCCAGCCGATTGGCGGCCTCGCTCAGCTTCGGGTCGGCACTGTTGGCGACCACGCCCTCGAAAAAGTCGACGGCCATCTTTTCGTGACGCAGCGCAATCGAGATGACGTGGTACGGGGTCATCAGGTAGTGGACCTCGTCGCTCTCGGGCGCCTCGGGGCTTTCGCCTTCCCAGGCATGTTCCCATGGCTTGAGTTCGGGCAAGTCCAGTCCGTCGCCCATCGCCTCGACCGCGGCGATGTGTTTGGCCTCGATCTCGGCCAGCTTGCGGAACAGCCGCGCGACCTCGTGGTTGTTGTGTACCTCCATCTGGTCGGCCAGGTCTTCGTAGCGTTCGGCGGCCTCGGCCTCCATGTCGCGAGCGTGTGCCAGCAGGTCCTCGATCGTGGCGATCGTCTTGCTGCCGCTGGTTGGCTTCTTCTGCGCGGTCATACCACGAACTCCTGCTCGAGTTCGGTGAGGTTCTCGACGCTCGCCTTCAACTCCGGCTGGTACGGGGCCCGGCTGCCGATGTAGAGCGGTCCGGTGTTGAGGCCGTCGTCGCTCATCAGTCGGCGTGCCGCACGTGCCGGGTCGTCGGTCGCCTCGACCGGTGACGGTCGGGCCGTCTTCTTCCAGTCGCGCTGTTCGGGACGGTAGGTGACGCACGGGCTCATGATCTGCACGAACGAAAAGCCTGGGTGGACGATCGCCTCGGCGAGCACCTTGGCAGTGCCGTTCGGATCACTACTCGAGCAGCGGGCGATGTAGTTGGCGCCTGAGGCCAGCGCGATCACCAGCGGGTTGAACGGGTTGATGCCGGGGCCGCCGGGGGTCAATTTGCCCTTGGCCCAGGTGGCCTCGGTGGTCGGCGACGCCTGGCCCTTGGTCATGCCGTAGACCTGGTTGTCCATGACGATGTAGGTCAGGTCGACATTACGTCGGCAGCCGTGGAGGAAGGGGTTGCCACCGATCGAGACGCCGTCGACGTCACCGCCGGTGACGATGACGGTCACGGCGGGGCGGGACACGTGGCGGGAGAGCGGCAGGGGCA
>QNFN01000055.1 GCA_003645555.1 Gammaproteobacteria bacterium
ATTCGTTACGACATCGTCGAGGAGGGCGACCGACACGGCGTAGTGATCCATGTTCGTGAGCGGAAATGGGGCCCCAACTACCTGCAGGGCGGGTTGGACTGGGCCACCGACATGAATGGCGAAAGCGTGTTCAACCTCGGTTTTGCCTACACCCGCACGCTGATCAACGAATTGAACGGGGAACTGCGCATCGCCGGCCAGATCGGCGACGACCCGGCCCTGAGTATCGACATCTACCAGCCACTCGACCCGGGCCAGCGCTGGTACGTCGGTGGCGCGCTTGGTTTAGGCAGCTTCAACTCCTCAATCTTCGCGCGCGATTCCGAACTCGCCGAATTTCGTGTCAAGCAGCGCACCGCCTCCGTATTTGCTGGCCGCAATCTCGGCGATTGGGGCTCGATGCGCCTGATCCTGCGCCGGGACATCGGCAATACCGACCTGCGTATCGGTGACCCGACCACATTCACGGATTACGACTTCGATCTCGGACGAGTCCAGGCTTTGCTGCTGGCCGACAACCTCGACAGCCTCAATTTCCCGCGCCAGGGCCAATTGCTGGGCATCGAGTGGAGTGGCGCGCGCGAAGGACTTGGTTCCGACAGCGAATTCGACCAGGTGGAACTCCTGGCCGGGATACCCTATACATGGGGTCGCAACACCGTCATCGTGGGTGCAGCCTACAAGACCACACTCGATGACGATGCCCCGTTCGAAGCGCTCTTCCGTGCCGGGGGCTTCCTGCGCCTGTCGGGATTCCAGACCGACCAGCTCGCCGGCCAGCATTACGGTCAAGCGAGCGTCCTCTACTATCGAAAGGTCAATGATTTCTCGTTCCTGCCCGTCTATCTCGGGGCGTCCCTCGAAGGCGGCAACGTCTGGCAACGCGAGTCTGCCATCTTCGACGACGTCATCATGGCCGGGAGCGCATTCGTCGGTCTCGACACGCCGATCGGGCCAATGTTCCTGGCCTACGGCGTGGCCGACGGCGGTCACCAGAGTTTCTACCTGACGCTCGGCAAACCGGTGCTGATACAACGGCGCTGAGCAGGCCTGACAACCCGGCGGCTGGCGATCAACGAGCTGGCGAGACGGTTCGGAATTCAGAAGCCGGCTTTGCGCAACGCCTCGAGCAGGCCTGCGTCACGCCCGTAGAGGTCCTCGCGGAACTGCAGCCCACCTTCGTCGTCGACCCAGGCGGTCAGATAGTAGATGTGCACCGGTAACGGGCGGGGCAGGGAGACGGTCTGTTCCGTGCCGCTGTTCATTGCCACGGCCACCGCCTCAGGAGTCCAGGCCGGATCCTCGAGCAGCAGGTGAATGGCGAGATCCTGAGGCCGTTCGACCCGGATGCAGCCACTGCTGAAATCGCGCTGGGCGCGATCGAACAATTCGCGCTGTGGCGTGTCGTGGAGGTAAACGCTGAAGCGGTTCGGAAACATGAACTTGACCCGGCCCAAGGCGTTCTGCGGACCCGGGTCCTGGCGAAAATGGTAGGGGAGATTACGCGCCGAGATTTTCTTCCAGTCGACACTCGCCGGATCGACCTCGCGTTCATCTTCACCCCACCCGGAGAGCACCCGGATACCATCCTCTGCGAGACTCTGGGGATCACGTTTCAGTCGGGGCAGGATGTCCTTGCGAGAGATTGTCGGTGGCAGATGCCAAGCGGGACTGAAAACCAGGTAGCTCATGCTGCCGCTGAAAACTGGCGTCTGACGGTAGGGTTTTCCGACGATGACATCCATGGTCATCACCGGCACGTCGTCCTCGACCAGTTCCAGCCGGAAATCGGCAATATTGACCCGCAGGTGACGCGATTCGACGGCTTGCGGCAACCAGCGAAAGCGTTCCATGTTGGCCTCGACCTGGGCGGCACGTTCGGCCATCGAGGTGTTGACCGCGGCACGCGTGCCACGACCGAAAATGCCGTCGGCCTCGAGCCCATGACGTGCCTGGAAGCTGAGCAGGGCGGCATCGACCTGACCGTCAAAGCGGGTGTCGTCGAGGTTGGCGCTTTCGGGCAGGTCGCCGAGGAAGCGCAGGCGCTTGCGCAGCACTGGAACACGTTCATCTTCCTCGCCAAGCCGCAGCGCTGTACCCGAGGCGACGCGGGGCGGTTCCGATGCCGGGTCGATGGCGCGCAACTGGGCAAGAGCGGCGCGCAACCGGCCGTAGGTGGTGTAGGCCGGCGTTAGTTCATCGAGCGCGGCCCCGGGCTCGCCCCCGGAAAGTGCGGTTTCGAGCAAGGCGACCAGGTCACGCTCTTGCGGTGATGCCAGCCATTGACCATAGAGATGCTCGGGGTCGACCCGGCCGCGCAGGAGATGATCGGCGAGTGTCAGCCAGGCATCGCTCAGCAACAGCTCGAGATCGATCAGTTCGTCCAGGGTGGCCGCGTCGCCTTCGGCGAGTCGCGTCAGGCGTGCATCGATTTCGTCCGTCCGGTAGCGAGAAGGATCAAGACCGTCTTCTGTCACCGCCCTGATACGTTCGACTAAGGCACTGGCCGCACTGCCCAGTTTGCCGTTGCCATCGATCCATGCCGGGAGAAAAGAGCGCAGCAGGTAGAGTCTGGTCACGTCCTCATGACTCTGGAGCGGCCGGTTGTCGACGATCAACGTGTCCTGGTTAAGGGGGAGGCCAACCCGGTCACGCAGCGCGTCGCGAAAGATCTCAGTAGTTCCCACGTCCTGAGCTACGGCACTGCCGGTGGCCATAAATGAGAACAGGAACATTCCTCGCAGGAGAACGCCGGCATAGCGCTGTGCCTTCAACATCGTCTGTCGACTCCGGTTGCTCATGACTGCAGTTATTGTGACCATCGTTCAGGTCCCCTGATCCGTGGATTCGACCGTCTGCTCTTCGACCAGGCCGAGCCAAGCCATCAGCAGTGTGTAGCCGATCACCAGGACCACGGCGCCGACGAACAAGCCGACAATGCCCATGGTCAGCAGGCCACCGATGGCACCGACAAAAAGTACCGCGATCGGCGCCTTGACACCACGCCCCATCAGCAGTGGTTTGAGGACGTTGTCGAGCAGCATCACCACGACGCTCCAGATCAGGAATGCGACCGCGGTGGTGGTTTCGCCAAATGAAAAAAGGTAAATCACGGCCGGCACCAGAACCAGTCCTGGCCCAATCTGGACCACGCAGGCGATCAACGCCACCAGGGTCCATAAACCGGCTCCGGGGACCCCCGCGGCGAGCATCCCGAGGCCACTGAGGAGCGCCTGGATGATGGCCACGCCGAGGATGCCTGCCGCCACGCCGCGGACGGTCTTTTCGACCAGGTCCGCCAATTCCGTGCCGCGGGTTCCGGCCAGCTTTCCAATCAGTGCCTGCCCGATCCGCTTGCCGGTAGCGGACCACACGAGCATCACCCCGGCGATCAGGATCGCCGCCAAGCTCTGCAGCAGGCCAAGCCCAGCCCCGGTGCCAGTCGACACCAACCAACCGGCAGCGGGCTTGAGGTAAGGGAGGAGGGGACTCAGGGCCGCCTGCAGGTTCTTCGAGGCCAGGGCCCAAAACTCCGCCAGCGGCGGTCCGATCAATGGCCAGCCGGCGACATTGTCTGGTGGTGGCGGCAGCACCAGGCTGCCATCGCGCACCCGTTTCCCAAGTTCCAGCGCGGTATCGACCAGGGTCTCGCCGAGCAGGATCATCGGCACGATCAACAGCAACAGCAACAGCAGTGTCGTCACCACGCCGGCCAGCAGTTGGCGGTCACCGAGCAGCACGGCCAGGCGCAGGAAGGCCGGGTAGAGCGCGACCGCGATGATTCCGGCCCAGACGATCGGCAGCAGGAACGGGCTGAGGATTGTCAGGCACCAGGCGATCAGCAGCAGGACCGCACCGATGCGCAGCGTCGCCTCCAGGGTCTTGGAAAGTTGATCGTGACCGGTCGGTGACAGCGATTCGGACATCGATGGAAATCCAGTGCCCGGTGGCTGCGGGCGGTCGAGGGTCGGGCCGGTCAAGACCAGGGAGTCAGGTCAGTTGCGCGGGGTCAGCTTGTCCTGGACCAGTTCGCGCTGCAACTGCTGTTCGACCAGCAGGCGGTAAGCGATATAGTACTTGAAGATGTTAGAGACGTAGCGGACCGTCTCCGAACCGACCCGCTTGGCGGCAATCACCTCGACGTTGCCGAACCAGCGGTTGGGATCGAAGCCGGACTTTTCCGCCTCGCGACGCAGGCGTGCGATACGGTTCGGTCCGGCATTGTAGGAGGCAAAGGCAAACAGGATCTTGTTGGTTTCGTCCATCGGTTCGTTGGCGTAGTAGCGATCAACCATGAAACGCATGTACTTGATGCCGGCGTGGACGTTGTTCTCCAGCACGCTGATGTCACCGACCTGCAACTCCGCGCCAGTGGACGGCATCACCTGCATGATGCCGATGGCACCGACCGGGCTTTTGACGCTGTGATCGAGCCCGGACTCCTGGTAGGACTGCGCCATCATCAGCAGGTGGTCGACCTGATACTTGTCTGCATAGCGCCGGAACAGGTCGAGGGTGGCGTGGAACTTACGCCGCTCGCTGTCGCGCAGGGCATTGCGGATATATCGGGTGCTGTCTGCATAACGCTTGATAACGACATTACCGAACAGCGTTCCCTGACCATGGCTCTTGGCAAAGGCGTCGACCTCGGCTTTCAGCAGCGGGCTCTCCTTGCGCATCATCCAGCCGAACTGGCCATCGCTGTTGATGGCAACCTCCGGGTTGAGATGCAAATCCTTGAACACCTTGGCCCACAACTCTGCCTTGTAGTCATCGACGATCACGGTACCGACCAGGCCGGCGTTGACCATCTCCATCAGATCCTCGTCCTCGAGTTCCTCGGGCGCCAGCTTGATCTTCACCGGGGCAAGCCCCGCAGCTTCCAGGCGTCCGTTCAGTGCAACCAGGTGCTCGTGATAGCTGGAGGAGGGACGCACAAACACCTCATGCCCGGAGAGGTCTTCTACCTTGATCAGCTTGGGCCCTGCCGGGCCGGTGACGGCAATTTCCTCAATGTTACGCATGAAAGGCCGCGAGAAATCGACCTTTTTGAGCCGCTCAGGGGTGATGGTCAGCGACGCGACGGCGAGATCGGCCTCTCCGGCGAGTAGTTTCGGAATCAACTGGTCGCGCGTGGTCGGGATGGCAACAACGAACAGCTTGAGGTGGCGCTGTGCCGGCTTGTACTTCTTGTTCAGGATCTTCTCGAAAGTGCGCAGAGCCTCGTAGGCCACCCCCTTCGGTTTTCCATCCTGGTAGAACCACATGGTCATGTTCGGCACCACCAGCACGCGAACGACGCGCCGCTCACGCATACCATCGAAATCCCCGCTCCAGGGCAGTAGAGCGGCGGCTTGCGGCTGATAGCCAGCGCCATCGCTGGCCCGGTCCTGGGCGGACGTGACCGGAGCGATGGCCATGAGCAAAAGGAGCCACAGGAATGGCAGCAGTCCAACTGCCATCATGCCGGGCCGGCTTGTTTTGATCATTGAGAGATATCTTGTGGGCCGTTGGGCTGGAGCCACCGTCGCATCAGCCATTTCTCGGCCTCCACGATGAACAGCACCGAGGCACCGACGATAAAGATTCGCAGCCAGGTGGCGGCATCGAGAGCCTCGGTGCGGAACAGGTACTGCATTGCGGGAGTATAGGTGAACAGCAGCTGGAAAAAGATCACCAGACCGATGGCCCAGAGAACATAGCGATTGCCAAACAGTCCTTCACGGTTGAGCACCGGGGCCCAGGTGTAGCGGCTGTTGAGCAGGTAGAAGATCTCGAACATGACCAGCGTGTTGACCGCCACGGTCCGTGCACCTTCGATGGTTGCCCCGGATTCGAGTTCCCAGACGTAGAGGCCGAAGGTACCCGTCACCATCACCAACGCCACCAACAGGATCCGCCAGAGCATGAATCCGGAGAGGATCGGCTCATCCGCCTGCCGTGGCGGGCGTTGCATCACCGATCTCTCGGCAGGTTCGAAGGCCAGCGACAACGCCAGCGTCACTGCCGTGATCATGTTGACCCAGAGAATCTGAGCCGGGGTTACCGGTAACTGCAGACCGAGCAGGATGGCGGCGATCACGGTCAAGGCTTCGCCCCCGTTGGTAGGCAAAATGAACAGAATCGACTTGCGGATATTGTCGTAGACGGTACGACCTTCCTCGACGGCGCTGGCGATCGACGCGAAATTGTCATCCACCAGTACCATCTCGGCCGCCTCCTTGGCGGCCTCGGTGCCCTTGATTCCCATGGCAACGCCGACGTCGGCCCGTTTCAGCGCCGGCGCATCGTTGACGCCGTCACCGGTCATCGACACGACCTCGCCATTGGCCTGCAGCGCTTCGACCAGGCGCAGCTTGTGCTCGGGGCTGGCGCGGGCGAAGACGTCGGTCGTCATCACCAGTTCGCGCAGGCGTTCATCCGAGGCACTTTCGAGTTCATTGCCGGTCAGAGCAGGGGAGCCGTCACCGATGGCCATCTGTGCGGCGATGGCGCTGGCGGTCATAGCATGATCGCCGGTGATCATCTTGACGCGAATGCCTGCAACGCGGCATTGGGCAACGGCCTCGATTGCCTCGTCACGCGGCGGGTCGATAATGCCGACCAGCGCCACCATGGTCAGCCCTTCATCAAGGTCGTTGAAGTGCAACTCGTGCCGGTCTGGAGGTGCGTCGCCAATGGCCAGTGCGAGCATGCGCCGACCGCGAGCGGCAATACGCTCGGCACGGACATGCCATGCCTCAGGGTCGAGTGGGGTGGTGCGCCCCTCGGTTAGCTGGTGGCTGCAACGGGCGATAATTGCCTCGGGCGCACCTTTTACGAAAATAAAACCGTGGCCGGCGTGGTCGTGATGCAGAGTGGCCATCAACCGGTGCTCGGACTCGAACGGGATCACGTCGCTGTGCGGGTACTCCTCGGCCAGGAGTTGCGGGTCGAGACCGGACTTGATTGCCAACACGATGAGCGAGACCTCGGTCGGGTCGCCCTCGAAGTGCCATTCGCTGTCGCGCAGGTATCCACTGGCATCGTTGCACAGCAGTGCGACCTTGCACGCCTCCTGCAGCCCCGCATGTTCTCCTGTCTGCAGGGATCGGCCGCTGAGCTCAAAGCCGCCATGCGGGTCGTAACCGACGCCAAGCACCTCGATCTCGTCGTCGGCGGTCAGTACATTGACTACCGTCATCTCGTTACGGGTCAATGTGCCTGTCTTGTCGGAGCAGATCACCGTCACCGAACCGAGTGCCTCAACCGCGGGCAGCCGACGAACGATGGCATTGCGTTGCGACATGCGCTGCACACCGATGGCCAGGGTAATCGTGATAATCGCCGGCAGCCCCTCGGGAATGGCCGCGACCGACAGCCCGACGGCGGCCAGGAACATCTCTCCAGCGGTGTAGCCACGCAAAGCGATACCGAACATGAAGGTCACGCCAGCAATCGCCAATATTGCTCCGGTGAGCCAGCGACCGAAAATATCGAGCTGGCGCAGAAGCGGCGTGGTCAGGGTCTGGACGCTGGCGAGAAGGGCACTGATTCGCCCGATTTCGGTCTGTACCCCGGTGGCGACAACGACACCGAGCCCTTGGCCATAGGTGACCAGCGTGCCAGAGAAGGCCAGGCATTTGCGGTCGCCGATCACGGCATCGACGGCCACCGGCTCGACCTGCTTGGTCACCGGCACTGACTCACCGGTCAGTAATGCCTCATCAATGCGCAGTCCCCGGACCCGCACCAGGCGAATGTCAGCCGGCACCCGATCGCCAGGCGTCAAAAGCACGATATCGCCCGCAACCAGTTCCTCGGCCGGTATCGTTCGGCGCACGCCATCGCGCATCACCATCGCCTGCTGCGAAAGCATGTTGCGTACGGCATCGAGTGCCTTTTCTGCCTTGCCTTCCTGCAGGAACCCGATGATGGCGTTGATGATCACGACACCAACGATCACCCCGGTATCGATCCAGTGCCCAAGCAGCGCGGTGACACCCCCGGCGGCCATCAGAACGTAGATCAGGACATTGTTGAACTGCTCGGCGAAACGTTGCAGTACGCTACGTCGTGGCGGCGGTGGCAGCCGGTTGGGGCCGTCCTTTTCAAGACGCCTGCGACTCTCGGCATCCGTCAGACCTTCTTGCGAAGTCGCCAGCGTGTCGAGAAGTTCGTCGAAAGCCGTTGCGTGCCACGGACGGGTGGCTTCCACGCTCGGGGATCGGGTTTTCGCATCCATGTGATGATCCTGCGCGTGCCTCATGCTCGCGATGTTCTCTGATTGCCTGACCGGACTCACACAGCAGGCAGATCTGTAAACCTAATAATACGAAAACCATTACCGGGTCGCGAGATGATGCTCCGTGACGAGGCCGTCTATCCCCAACCTGAGGTGCGCATAATGTATATTATGTTAAATTAACTAAAAGCCTGACTGCGATGGATGGAAGGTTGGCCATATCAATGTCAGGCGCCCCTCTCTATGTTGGATCTTTGTTTCAAGACCAGCGCATAGATTCAGTAATGGGCAAATTACGAGGTATAACAAGGCTTCCGCTATAGCGCGGTCACTCCTGGCGCAAGATGCGTGAGATCATGAATTGATCAGCAAACCTGACGGTGAGCGGCACTCCCCGTGCTTTTGCGCTCCCGGAAAGCCACGGCCATGACACATGGCTACAACCAAACCAGGGTGTTACCGGTGAATCAACTGGGGCTCAGCGATGATTGAAAATTGCATCAGACTC
>QNFN01000056.1 GCA_003645555.1 Gammaproteobacteria bacterium
ATCTTGTCGCCCAGAGACGGTATTTCTTCAATCATCAATAGCAAGGCTATTGATTCAATCAGAAATCCGCCTCTGAACAACCATCTCGCCACAATCATCGGATTCCCTGGTGAAGTATCCGGGCTAGCCAATACAGACCAGGTTACGGCCACCGCGCTTGGCCTGGTAGAGGGCCTGGTCGGCGCGCTCAAACAGTGTCGAGCTCGACTCCTCGGTCTTCTCCAGGGTCGCGTAGCCACAAGAGACGGTCACGTTGAGCGCGGTCGATCCGAGGTCAATGACGGCCCCGGCAACCTGTTGGCGCAGTTTTTCGGCGACCATGGCTGCGCGATCAGGCGCAACCCCTGATAGCAGCACCACAAACTCCTCGCCGCCGTAACGGGCGATGAAATCGACCTTGCGCAGCGCACTGGCCAACAGGTCGGCCACGCTCTTGAGCACTTCGTCACCGGCATGGTGGCCAAGGGTGTCGTTGACCTTCTTGAAGTGGTCGATGTCGCATATCAGCAGGCTGAGCGGTGTCTGGTAACGCTGCCAGCGTGCCAGCTCCTGAGTCAGTCGTTCATCGTAGGCGAAACGGTTGTGCAGCCCGGTCAGGGCATCGGTAATGATTCGCTGGCGTTGTGCGCTGAGCCCGGTGCGCAGCCGCCCGACCTCGTTTTCGAGGTCCGCGACCCGATCGTGCAGCGTGTCATTCTGGTGGCGTAGCTGGGCCAGGCGTTGCTGCTCCTGTTCACGGTATCGATGGACCTGGTCTGTAATCGCCTCCAGCCGGGTATGCAGGTGGGCGCCAAGCTCACCGAGGGCCTGGTTTTCATCGATATTGGCTTCGAGTCTGTGCACTTCGGCCGCGACGCTCTGGTCGAGTGCGGCAGTCTCGCTCGACGCAACCGCTGCCAGCTCTGCGGCCTGGCTGATCTGGTGGAAGAGCTCGTGCAGGCGGTCGCCCAGCGTGACCAGGCACTGCGCGATTTCATCCTTCTCCTGCTGCAGCTGCGACGGCAGGGCGTCGATCAGCCCGGCGAGTTGGCGTACGTGGTGGCCGAAGGCGGTGGTGTCTTCTGCCGCGACCAGTTGCTCGTGCAGCGCAGCGGCTTCTTCAAGCAGTGCTGGCGGCAGGTTGACGCTATCGATCAGTTGCAACAGCGTCGCACAGGCTGGCGACGGCGGGCGGTCCGTGAGGCACGTGCTGAGGCGGCGGGCCACCCGTTCGACCGGTTGGTCGCTGGCCAGGGCGGTATTGAATTCGATCTGACAGCGCTCCCGACATTCGGGCAGCTTGAGCTGTGCGACGAAAAGTGCGAGCACGGCGCGTTCGTGTTCGGTGGCGATTACCACCGGCATCCCTGGTGTGGACATCATTCCCTCCTTCCATGGGAGAAATCACTTACATAATCTATGGGAAACAGATTATCACATCACCGTGTTGGGACGAGGCCCGAGGGCGATAGATGCCGGGATGCGGACCTCCATCGAGATCGGCAAGTGGTCGGAGTAGTCGCACTGCAGCGTGCTGACATGGTCGACGTGCAGGGTCGGTCCGACCAGGATGTGGTCGATGCCACGCTGGGGGCGCCAGCTGGGGAACGTGGGCAGGTCCTGTGCCGGTGAATGAAGCTCGAGTTCACGCAGTGGTCCGACATCCTGCCACTGTCGCAGCGGGCTGTTGAGATCGCCCATGACGATGACATGTGGATGATCACGGGCGAGTTCGGTGATGTACGCCAGTTGCAGGCGCCGGGCACGGCGACCCAGGGCGAGATGGACGATCAGTAGCAGCAGGGTGTCTGGCGGTGTGCCGAAGGTGGCGCTGAGCACCCCGCGCCCAGGGATCAGGCCAGGCAGGCGGTGGTTGTCGATGGTAGTCGGCCGGTACCGGCTGAGCAGGCCGTTGCTGTGCTTGGCAAACTTGCCGAGGTCACGGTTGAGTTGGTGGTGCCAGTTCGGGAAGCCGGCGCGCAGGGCCAGGTACTCGGCCTGATTGACGAAACCACTGCGCAGGCTGCCGGCATCGATCTCCTGCAGGCCGACGATGTCGAAGCGGGTGATCAGGCGGGCAATGCGATCGAGGTTGCCCATGCGCTGCGACGAAGGCAGCAGGTGCTGCCAGCTTTGGGTCAGGTAATCACGGTAGCGGGAGCCACCGGCGATGCCGGCCTGGATGTTGTAGCTCAGCAGGTGCAGCGATCGCGTCGCCGTGTCCGCCCGTGTGTCGGCTGGCGGTCCGTTGGCGATCGAGGCCGGCGCGCGGCGCGCGCGGTGATTCTCAACCAGTGTCCGGATGCGTCGCAGTGGCTGGTAGCGCGAGGCCCCGCTCGGCGGCCGCCCTCCGGGTGAACTCACTTGGCGGCGGTCTTGGCCCGTTCTGCGGCCGCTTTCTGCACCAGGGCATCGATGACCGGCATGGTGCGCGCGTAGGTGCCGGCCAGGGCCGGCCCGCTGCGGTAGCGGCCATCGACGATCAGCGAGGGCACGCCGTTGATGCCGTAGCGTCGGGTCAGGTCTTTGGCACGGCGTACCTTGCCGTCGACGGCGAAGGAGCGGTAGGTCTTCCTGAACTCGGCCTCATCGACACCCATTTCGGCAAAAAAAGCGGCCAGGGCGTCTTCGTCGTTGAGCTTGCGGCGCAAGGCGTGCAGGGCATCGAACAGCGGGCGATGGATGGTGTCAATCACGCCGAGGACCTCGGCGGTGTAGAAGGCGCGTGCGTGGTTTTCCCAAACCGGTCGGTTGGGGAAGATGGCCGGAATGCGTACATAGGCGACGTTGTCCGGCTTGTGCTCCAGCCAGCGTTCGATGTAGGGCTCGAGACGGTAGCAGTGGGGGCAGCCGTACCAGAACAGTTCGATCACCTCGATCTGTTCGCCGGTTGACGTGGCCATCGGCGGCACGACCGGTTCGTACTCGATGACATCGTCGGGGCTGATCTTGGTCTGGGCCAAGGCCAGGGCCGGCAACAGCAGCACGAGGGCCAGCAGGACGCGTCTGTTCATCCAAATCTCTCCTGTCACGGGATGCGGGTATGCGCGACGGGTTTGACCGCGCGATGGCAGGGTTCGTTCGATCGCCATTGTCCGGGCCACCCCGGGGTGGCGCAAGTGCGGAGTCCGGAAAAGGCGAGGCGGCCCGGAGGCCGCCTCGAGTGCGTTGCCGCGTGGCGTTCTACCTCACAGGGTGCTGAGGTACATGGCCAGCGCCTCGATATCCTCTTCCGAGAGTTTTACCGCGATGTTGCGCATCATCTCGTTGGGATCGTTGGCACGGCTGCCGTTACGGAACATCTGCAGCTGCTTGATGGTGTAGGCCGCATGCTGGGCGCCCAGCGCCGGGAACTTGGCCGCCGGATTGCCATTGCCATTCGGTCCGTGGCAGGCGGCACAGGCCGTCACCCCGGTGTCCGGGTTGCCGGCCTCGTAGAGCTGCCGGCCCTGGTCCACCAGTTCGGGCTTCACCGGGACGCCAGGCTGGGTCTTTTGACCGGCGAAGTAGGCGGCCACTTCATCAACGGCGGCATCCGGCACGGCCATCGCCATACCCGACATCAGCGGGTCGGCGCGCTTGCCACCCTTGAAGTCATGGATCTGCTTGGCGATATAGGCAGCACCCTGTCCAGCCAGTTTCGGCCAGATCGGGTTGATGCTGTTGCCATCCGGGCCGTGACAGCTTGCGCAGACAGCCCAGGGCTTCGGCGGTTCAGCGGCCTTTTCCTCGGCGGCGAGTGCCGCACCGGCCGTTCCCAGGAGCAGCAGCACGGCTGCGGCTAGGTGCTTCATCGAGCTTTCCTTAAATAGTGCAGTCAGATCTTACTTGCTGGCGCCGACCATGTAGTCGACAGCGGCCTTGACGTCGGCGTCGGCCAGGCTCGGGTTGCCGCCCTTGGCAGTCATCGCGGTGTTGGGCACGCCATTCAGGGCGCTGGCGTAGAGGGCATCCATCCCCTTGGCGATACGCGGGGCCCAGGCAGCCTTGTCACCCAAGCCGGGTGATTTCAGGGTCGGGGCCACGGCCGGGTTGTGGCAGGCCGTGCAGACGGTGTCGTAGATGGCCTTGCCGTCGGCGAAGGCGGCGCCCGAGGCGAGCAGCAGGGCGACAGCGGAACCGGTAATGAACTTCTTCATGGTGAATCTCCCAATTGGATTGCGGAAATGGATAACGGAATTCAGGTTCCCTGGTGCCAGACTCGCGGGTTGGAGCGGGTGAGTGGGCCGGGAAGCCCGCGATATATACAGTTAAATACCCGTCCGGGTCAAATCCGTATGGCCTGGCGACCGGGCGGTTGCGCCTGGATCAGGCCGTTCCGGACTCACCCCGTTCGAGGTTTAGCTTGTCGTCAGCGGCCCTGCTCGTGACAATGTGCTCATCATGATGAATCGCTACCGCCAGGCCAGTTTCCTCAAGAGCGCGCGCCTCCCGCGTGATTACCCACCGGACGAGGGCATCGAGGTGGCGTTTGCCGGCCGCTCGAACGCCGGCAAGTCGACGGCGCTCAATCGCCTCGCCGACCAGAAATCGCTGGCCCGCACCAGCAAGACTCCGGGTCGCACCCAGCTGATCAATTTCTTCGCCATTGACGAGACCCGGCGCCTGGTCGACCTGCCCGGCTACGGCTATGCCAAGGTGGCGAAGGAGATCAAGCGCCGCTGGCAGCAGGAGATGGCAGCCTACCTGGAGCGGCGCACCACACTGGCCGGACTGGTGCTGGTGATGGACGTGCGTCATCCCCTGACCGACTACGATCGTGAAATGCTCGGTTGGTGCGCCCATCGTGTGCTGCCGGTCCACGTTCTGCTGACCAAGGCCGACAAGCTCAAGCGTGGTCCGGCCGAGGCAACCCGTCTGCAGGTTCGTCGGGCGCTCGAGGAACTCCACCCCGGGGCGACGGTGCAGCTGTTCTCGGCGCTCAAGAGAACCGGGCTCGACACCGCACTGGCACAGCTCGACCTCTGGTTCGACTGGGACCGGGCTGACGTCGCCGTCGCCGTGCTGCCCGAGTGATCACGGCCCGGCCCGGCCCGGCCATCATCTGGCTCGGGCTCTACCTCGGGGTTCTGGTCTGGTCGGGTATTGAGCCCAAAGACCGGCTCACCTGGGTGCTCGAGGTGGCGCCGGCGGTGATCGGCCTGATCGTGCTCACCGCGACGCGGCGCCGCTATCCACTGACTTCGCTCGCCTACACCCTGGTGCTGGCCCATGCGGTGATCCTGATGGTTGGTGGTCACTACACCTACGCTGAGGTGCCGCTGTTCGACTGGATATCAGAGGCCCTTGATCACGGGCGCAACAACTACGACAAGCTCGGCCACTTTGCCCAGGGCTTCGTCCCGGCGTTGCTGGCGCGCGAGATCCTGTTGCGCACCGGCGTGGTGCGCGGGCGCGGCTGGCTCAACTACGTCGTTGTCACCAGCTGCCTGGCATTGAGCGCCCTCTACGAACTGCTCGAGTGGCTGGCCGCGGAACTCACCGGCGAGGCGGCCGAGGCCTTTCTCGGCACCCAGGGTTACGCCTGGGACACCCAGTCGGACATGGCGCTGGCGCTGCTCGGCGCGGTGTTGTCACTGCTCCTGCTCAGCCGTCTGCATGACCGTCAACTCGCCGCGTTCGATTGGTCTGGGGCGCGGCGTACAATGCCCTGAAGCTCGCCCGGGCGAGACCCTTTACTGGAGCCTTCCATGACCCGCCTGATCAAGCACGCCTCGTTGGCACTCCTTTTTGTCTTCACCGCTGCCGCTTGCGCTGAAGTTGGCAGCGAGGCGTGGTGCAACAAGCTCAAGGAGCAGCCGAAAGGCGACTGGACCGCGAACGAAGCCACCGACTTCACCAAGCACTGCCTGTTCAAGTAGCGAGCGGAGCGTCCCGGCATGGGTGTACGCATCTTCACCACCGGCGGCACGATCGACAAGGTTTACTTCGACGCCAAGAGTAGCTATCAGGTCGGCGATCCGCAGATAGGCGAATTGCTGGCCGAGGCCAACGTCACCGTCCCGTACGCGGTCACCCCGCTACTGCGCAAGGACAGCCTGGAGATCGGCGCGGCCGATCGGGCACTGATCGCCGAGCGGGTTGCCGCGGCTGCCGAGTCGCAGGTGCTGATCACCCATGGCACCGACACCATGATCGATACCGCGCGTGCCCTGCTCGGTATCGAGGGCAAGACCGTGGTGCTGGTCGGCGCCATGCAGCCGGCCCGGCTGCGGGTCAGCGACGCTTTTTTTAATATCGGTTTCGCTCTGGCCGCGGTGCAGTTGTTGCCCCCGGGAATCTATGTGGCCATGAACGGCCGCGTCTTCAACCCCCTGACAACATGTAAGAACGTTGCCGAAAGCCGCTTCGAACAGGTCGTTGATTGAGCGACGCGGGATGAGGTGATGGACATCGAGATCCGTCTGGCCGACTACCGTGATCCCGGTGACGCGGCCGCGCTGGTGGCCCTGCTCGACGGTTATGCGCGCGATCCGCTCGGTGGTGGCACCCCACTGCCGACGGAAGTGCGCGCGACCCTGCCCGAGCGGCTCGCCGCGTTCCCGACCGCGCTCAGCCTGCTCGCTTTTGCCGACGGTGAACCCGCCGGCCTGGCCAATGCGATACTCGGTTTCTCGACCTTCGCCGCGCGTCCGCTGCTGAACCTGCATGACCTGGTGGTTGCCGTGGACTACCGTGGTCACGGCATCGGCCGGCGCCTGCTCGAGAGGCTCGAAAGCGTGGCTCGCGAGCGGGCGTGCTGCAAGCTGACCCTCGAGGTGCTTGCCGGTAACGAGGCCGCACAGGCGCTCTATCGGCGTGTCGGGTATACACCGTATGCACTCGATCCCGACCATGGGGCGGCACACTTCTGGCACAAACCGTTGTCCTGAGCCTCGGAGACCGAACACGATGATCACGAACCCGCCTCGCATCGAAGCCGCAACCGGTGCCGACTGGCCCGACATCGTTACCTTTCTCGCCGGCACCGGGCTGCCGATCGACGACCTCGGCCAAGGAGCGCCGATGGAGTTCCTGGTTGTCCGCAACACCTCTGGCCACATTGTCGGTTCCATCGGCATCGAGGGCATTGGGGTCGAGCGGTTGATCCGTTCACTGGCCGTCGCTCCGGCCTTGCGTGGTCACGGCCTCGGCTCGACGCTGCTCGCGGCCGCCGAGGCGCAAGCTCGTGATGAAGGTGTGGTACGCCTGTTCCTGCTGACGCTGACCCCGGCCTTTTTCGACCATCGCGGTTACGACCCGGTCGCACGTGACGCCGTGCCGGCGGCGGTCGCGGCCAGCGCCGAGTTCATACACCTCTGCCCGGGCGATGCGGCCTGCCTGACACGCCTGCTCGAGCCGTCATTTTCGGTGATCGACGAATGATTCCGCGCGCCAGGGCCACCGAAGGTCGGCCGGCTACGGCATGGTGCGAGTACGGTGTTGGCTGCAGTGCCGTTCCCGAAGCGACCATCGCATCGGCACTGACTCCGGTGATGGACGTGGCCGGGGGGTGTGCATGAGCGAGACGTTGAAACGGCACGCCGCCGTGCACGATGACCTGCCGGCGCTGGTCTCGATCTATAACGAGGCAATCGCCAGCCGGGTTGCGACCAACCATCTTGAGCCCTTCACCGTCACCGAACGTGAGGCGTGGTTCGCCGGCTATCAACCGCCGGCCACGCCGCTATTCGTCACCGAATTGGAGGGACAGGTTGTCCGGCTACGTAACTTTGTCGACCTACCGCGGCGGTCGCGGCGCTTTCGCTGGCTGCCGCGAGATCAGCTACTACGTTGCGGGTGCCTTCCGCCGTCGCGGCGTCGCCAGCGCTCTGCTCGAGCATGCCGTCGATGCTTGCGCCGAGCTCGGGGTCGACCTCCTGCTGACGTTCGCGCTCGCCCACAATGACGCCAGCGTAGCTTTCCTTGAGCGGCACGGCTTCGACTGCCGGGGGCGGTCGCCCGGGGTGGCGGTCATCAATGGCCAGTGTTTTGATCACGTCATCCATGGGCGGCATTTGAGGAGCCTCTGATTAAGTCATGAACTCGCACCTTGCGCACAGAATACCCAGCTTTTTCGTTGCCAAGCTTCGCAATAGCTCGCTATTACGTGCGCTTTGCGCCTCAAATCTGAACATTCTGAAGCACAATCTACTTCGTTCAGACTTAATCAGAGGCTCCTTGAGGTGATCGTCGGTCATCACTGCGGCGAGTTCTGATGGGTAACCTGCTGGCAGCCATACTTTTCGGTACCGCCACGATTTGCGCCGGACTGTTCGGTAGTTGGCTGCTCTTCTTTGCACTGTTTTCACGCCTGGCCCTCGTGCCGCCGGTCGGCATGTACTACCTGGCGTGGCCGATGGTCTTCCCGCTGTTCGCCGCCCTCCCGGTCGCCACGCTGCTGGCTTTGCTGCTGGCCCGTGCCGGCCCACCCTACACACAGGCCCTGCGCCGCCCCGCCTTCACCTGGGGCGTGCTGCTGCCGGTCGGGGCCATCGCGTTTGTCATCATGCTGCTGACCTGCCCACTGGAGACCGGCGGCACACTGCTCGACCGGTTGCTAGCCTGAATATGGCACCAGCCGGCGCCGGCATCCGTGATGCTGGCGCCATATCCGGGTTCGTGGGCCATGCGTGAAGTTCGGGAACGAAGGAGCACAGCCAAAATGTGTAGATCAAGGCGGAAAAATGCAGGAATAGTGAGCCTATTCCAAGCTTTGCCAACGCAGAGCTACGCTTTTTGGCGAAGCGAACAGTAACTGAACTTTGCGCA
>QNFN01000057.1 GCA_003645555.1 Gammaproteobacteria bacterium
TCCGTCATCCTGAGCTTGAGGTTGTCCCCGAATTCCAGCTGTGTCTCCGGGGTGCCGGTACAGACAGGCCCGGCGTGGGCATGGGACAATTATAGACACGCTGGCAGCGGTTCCGAGACCCATTCCGATGAGCACGGCCATAATCGATTCCCAAGCCCGTATCGCCGCCTGGCCAGAAGGGCTGCCCGAGGTGCTACGGTCCGCTGTCGACCAGGCTTTCCAGGCTTTTGTCGATGCCGGTGGTAAATTACCCGAGGATCCGGAACTGCATGCCGAGCTGGCGCAGGTCTGGGCGACCAGTCGCTTCGTGGCCGAAAGCTGCGCCCGGATTCCGGAGTTGCTCGCTGATCTGGTTGGAAGTGGTGACCTGACCCGGGCCTATACCAAGGACGAACTCGCCCACAGGGCCGGAGTGGCCTGTGCCGGTGCGCACGACGACGAAGCGCTCGGCCAGGCCCTGCGCCGCCTGCGCCGACGCGAAATGGTGCGCATCGCCTGGCGTGATCTCGCCGGGTCGGCGGATCTCGACGAGACGCTCGCCGACCTCTCGGCCCTGGCCGGTGCCTGCCTCGACACGGCGCTGGGGCGACTGCATGCATGGCAGGTCGCCCAGTGGGGTACGCCGCGTACTGCGGCCGGAAAGCCGCAGCAATTGGTGGTCCTCGGCATGGGCAAGCTCGGTGCGCGTGAGCTCAATTTCTCCTCCGACATCGACCTGATTTTTGCCTACTCGGAGTATCACGATGATCCCGGTTGCAAGGTCGGTTGCGAGCGCTTTTTCCAGCGTCTCGGCCAGCGGCTGATCCAGGCGTTGGACAATGCCACCGCCGACGGCTTCGTTTTCCGGGTGGACATGCGCCTGCGTCCCTACGGCAGAAGCGGTCCGCTGGCGATGTGCTTCGATGCGCTCGAGGAGTACTACCAGACCCAGGGGCGTGAGTGGGAGCGTTACGCCCTGATCAAGGCGCGGCCGGTTGCCGGCGACCTCGAAGCCGGTGTCAGCCTGATTGAGTTGCTGCGACCTTTCGTCTATCGGCGCTACGTCGATTTCGGCGTGTTCGAGTCATTGCGTGAAATGAAGGCGATGATCAACAGCGAGGTGCGTCGCAAGGGGATGGAGCAGAACGTCAAGCTCGGACCCGGAGGCATCCGCGAAGTGGAGTTCGTCGGCCAGGCGTTCCAGCTGGTCCACGGTGGCCGCGAGCCGACGCTGCGCCAGCGCGGCATCCTCGACGTGCTGGCCGCGCTGGCCGAGCTCGGTCAGCTACCGGAACACGCCGTGACCCGGCTACGTGAAGCCTACGTCTTCCTGCGCCGGGTAGAGAATCGCCTGCAGGCCTACGACGATCGCCAGACTCACGATCTGCCGGACGACGAGACCGATCGCCTGCGGCTGGCTGTGGCAATGGGTTGCCCCGACTGGGAGACGTTCGCAGCCCTTCTCGAACGCCATCGGACGCGTGTCCGGGGCGACTTCGAACAGCTCTTCGCGCTGCCCCAGGCGGAGGCATTGGATAAACCGGCAGAGCACAACCTGACCGCAGTGTGGCACGGTACCCTTGATGACACTGTGGCCGAGACGGTTTTGGCAGGAGCCGGGTTCGACCAGCCGCAGGCCGCATTCGAGTTGCTCAAGCAGTTGCGTGAGTCGCGTGCCTGCCGGGCCCAGTCGGCCCATGGCCAGAAGCGTTTGCAACGGCTGATGCCACTGTTATTGGCCGCGATCGGTGGTACCACGGCACCGACCGAGTGCCTGCGTCGGCTGTGGCCGTTGCTCGAGACCGTGTCACGGCGCAGCGCCTACATCGCGCTGCTGGTCGAGAATCCGATGGCGCTGTCGCAGCTGGTTAGGCTGGTCTCGGCCAGCGTCTGGATCGCGCTACGGCTATCGCAATACCCTTTGCTGCTCGATGAGTTGCTTGATCCGCGCATCCTCTATCGCCCACCTGACCGCGCCGGGCTTGAGCCGGAACTGGCGGCCCGGCTCGCCAGTGTCGATGCTGATGATCTCGAGCTGCAGATGGAGACGCTACGTCACTTCAAGCGTGCCAACGTGCTGCGGGTCGCCGCCGCCGACGTGGTCGAGGCGATCCCACTGATGGTGGTCAGCGATCACCTGACCTGGATCGCCGAGACGGTGCTGGGAGCGGTCCACAAAATCGTCTGGGATGGGCTGGTCGCGCGCCATGGCGTTCCGGAATGCACCGTAGATGGTGTCCGTCGCGAGGCTGGCTTCAGCACCATAGCCTACGGCAAGCTCGGCGGTATCGAACTCGGCTACGTCTCCGACCTCGATATCGTCTTCCTGCATGACAGCGAAGGCGAGCAGCAGGTGACCAACGGCGCCAAGCCGGTTGACAACGCAGTGTTCTTCGCCCGCATGGCGCAGAGGATCATCCACATCCTGACCACGCTGACCGCCAGCGGTGAACTCTACCCGGTCGATACCCGCCTGCGCCCGAGCGGGGCGTCCGGCCTGATGGTCAGCAGCCTCGCGGCCTTCGCCGTCTACCAGCGTGACGAGGCGTGGACCTGGGAGCGGCAGGCGCTGGTGCGGGCCCGTCCGGTGGCTGGCAGCGCGGTGGTGGCCGAACGCTTTCAGGTAGTCCGTGCCGGAATCCTCGCCGCGCCGCGCGACCTCGACACCCTGCGCGCCGAGGTGGTCGACATGCGGCGGCGCATGCGTGAGAAGTTGGCCGCCTCGGAGCCCGGCCAGTTCGACCTCAAGCAGGATGCGGGCGGTATCGCAGATATTGAATTTATGGTGCAATACGGCACCTTGGCGTGGGCGCATGACCACCCTGCACTGCTGGCCTGGACCGACAATATCCGGTTGCTTGAGTCCCTTGACCATGAGGGGCTACTGCCTTCCGCTGACGTGATCCTGCTCGGCGATGCCTACCGCGCCTACCGTGCGGCGGGTCACCGATGCGCCCTTCAGGATGCGCCCGCGTTGGTTACCGCAGATGAGTTCACGGAGCTTTCCGGGAAGGTCACAGAGGTCTGGCGGCGGTTGATGGAAGCGTGATGCCCGCAACCTGTCCCTGGTGGACGGTTGCGGCCCCAACCGGGCTGGTAGGTCTCTCTTGTCCGGCCCCACCGGCATGGACCGACGAAATGAGCACAGCCACCGCCTGAAGGAACCCCTGATCAAATCATGAACTCGTATCTGGCGCCCGGAATGTCCAGCTTTGTCGTTGCAAAGCTTCGCAATAGCTGGCTATTACGTGCGTTTTGCGCCTCAAATCTGAACATTCTGAAGCACAATCTACTTCGTCCAGACTTAATCAGAGGTTCCTGAAATCGATTTCCCCCTGGAGGCAACCAACATGGAAGCGACCCAACCCGACAGCGCCACGGCAACTCCGAACGATGCCCCGCGCTACGAGATCACCCGTGCCGACCTGCCATTGCACTGCCCACTTCCTGGTGCCCGTGGCTGGGATTCCCATCCACGCGTCTATTTGCCGGTCAAGGAGCAGGGTCGTGCCACCTGCCCCTACTGTGGTGCCGAATTCATCCTCAAGGATTGATCCCGCGCCGGCAGCACGGCCTGTGATGAGTCGTCGAACACTCACCGCCTGGCTGTTGCGTGACGGCCGCCCGGGCCACGATAGCCAGGTGCGTGGTCTGGTGACGGCACTCGCGCGCCATGCCGATCTCATGGTCACCGACATCGAGGTGCCGTCACTCCGCCGGTTGCTGTTCGGTCGCGATCCATTTGCCGGTTTTCCCGCACCGGATCTGTTGATCAGCGCCGGTCACGCCACCCATTTTCCACTGCTGCTGGCGCGCCGCCGCCATGGCGGGCGCAGCGTGGTACTGATGCGTCCGAGCTTGCCGCTCGGGTGGTTCGATCTCTGTTTCGTGCCGGAACACGACGGCGTGGTCGCCGGACTCCATGTTGAACTCACACGCGGCGTGGTTAGTGCCGCGCAGCCTCGACCCGGTCCGCGCGATGGCACCGGTCTGCTATTGATCGGCGGTCCGTCGCGTCACCATGACTGGGATGGCGCCGATCTGCTTGCCCAGGTGAGCGGTATCGTGGCCAAGGAACCGGGTCGTGCCTGGACTTTGACCACCTCTCGCCGTACACCCGAACGGTTCGCGACCGAGGTGGCCGCGCTTGGCTTGCCCAACCTCGAAGTATTGCCGGCCACGGCGACTCCGCCAGGTTGGCTCGCCGGGCGGCTTGCCGCGACCGAGGTGGCCTGGGTCAGCGAAGACAGCGTATCGATGGTCTACGAGGCTCTGACCGGCGGCGCCGCGATTGGTCTGCTGGCATTGCCACCACGTGGTGGCACCGGGCGTGTCCTGCGTGGCCTCGACCGGCTGTTGGCTGACGGGTGGGTGACCACCTATGCCCGTTGGTGCGAAAGCGGGGAACTGCCTCCGCCACGGTCCGGATTCGACGAGGCGGAGCGCTGCGCCGTGCACCTGTTGGAACGCTGGTGGCCCGCCGGCTGACGGTCGTACAGATGTTGCCGGCACTCGACTCTGGAGGGGTTGAGCGCGGCACGCTGGAGATTGGCCGTGCCCTGGTTGCTGCGGGGCATCGTTCACTCGTCATCTCGGCCGGTGGGCGACTCACTGAGCGTCTTGTTGCCGAGGGCAGCGAGCACCTTACCTGGGACGTGGGCCGCAAACGGCCGTGGACCCTGCGCTGGGTATCGCGCTTGCGCCGGCTGCTTGAAGATGAGCAGGTCGACATTCTTCATCTGCGTTCGCGCATGCCGGCGTGGGTTGGTTACCTGGCGTGGAAAGGTCTGCCAGCCGCGTCTCGACCACGCCTGGTGACCACCGTCCACGGCTTCTACTCGGTCAGCCGTTACAGCGCGGTGATGACCCGCGGTGAGCGCGTGATCGCCGTCTCCGGGTCCATCCGCGGTTACCTCCTCGACAACTATTCCGGCATCGATCCGGACGCCATCCGGGTCATCCACCGCGGTATCGACCCGGACGCCTTCCCGCTAGGCTACACGCCCACGGCGGCATGGCGGGCACGCTGGCTGGCCGACTACCCGCAACTCGCCGGCCGCCAGGTAGTGACGCTGCCCGGTCGCTTGACCCGGCTCAAGGGGCACAGCGACTTCCTCAAACTGCTGGCCGGACTGGTGGGCGAAGGCGTGCCGGTGCACGGCCTGGTGGTCGGTGGTGCCCAGCCGGGCAAGGAGGGCTATGCCGCGGAACTGCGTGACCGGGTCGCAGCCATGGGCCTGCAGGAGCAGGTCACCTTCACCGGTCACCGGGATGACATGCGCGAGATCTACGCCGTCTCCGACATGGTGCTGTCGCTGTCGACCCAGCCTGAGTCATTCGGGCGCACGGCGGCCGAGGCGTTGGCGCTGGGTGTGCCGGTTGTCGGTTACGACCGGGGCGGCATCGGTGAGATCCTGGCCGCGGTCTACCCCGAGGGGCGTGTCGTTGCCGGCGACCTGGCGGGCTTGAAGGCCGCGGTTGCCCAGGTCCTTTCAGGCGATGCGCCGGTGCCCGGGAAACCGTTCCCATTCACGCTCGAGCGCATGCTCGGGGCCACACTCGACCTCTACACGGAACTCACATGATGTCGCTGTCAGGCCAGTCATTTGCGTCGCGGAACGAGGCGCTGCAGTTCTACGGCGCGGCCGCGTTGCTGGTCGCCGCCTTCTGGCTGCTGATCTCGGACGGCGCCTTCAACGGCCCGGTCGCCATCATGGTCCTGGCCGGCGTGGTGCTCGGTGCCAAGCGGGGTGAGCTGCTCTGGCGTGAAACCCGCTGGCGGACCTTTGTCGGTATCTGGCTCTGTTTCTGGATCCCGATGCTGGTTAGCCTGGTCGATGCCATCGAGATCGGACGGGCCGTGAAGACGGCGGCGGCCTACCTGCGCTTCCCACTGCTCGCCGCCTTCGTCTTCCTGGTCCTGCGTCGCTGGCCACGCCTGGCCGACTGGATCCTGGTCGGGGTCGTTGGCGGCGCTTCTTTCATGGCCGTGGACATGCTTTGGCAGTACTGGAATGGCTACGACCTGTTCGGGACCCCGGTATGGGCTGACGGCCGGGCCACCGGGCCGACGGCGAACAACAAGATCGGGCTGGTGATGGGTGTGCTGTTTCCGGTGATGCTGGAAACGGCCTACCGTCATGGCCGGTGCTGGTGGCCGGCGCTGCTGCCACTGCTGCTGGTGATCCCGGCCGTGGTGTTCTCTGGGCAACGTGGCGGCTGGGTGGCGCTGCTGGTTGGTGGTGTCGTATGGGCCGTCGTGCGGCTGTTGCCCAGGGGCGTTTCAAAATTGCGCCGCCGCCTGGTGATCGTGGCCCTGGCCCTGGCCCTGGTGCTGCCGTTCATCCTGGTCCAGTTGGCGCCGGCCAACAGCCGCCTGGGACAGAGCGCGCGGATCTTCGAGGGTGATGTTGCCTCGATCAATTACGCCCTGTCGGGTCGTCTCGGTTACTACCGCGTAAGCTGGCACCTGTTCAGGGAGAACTGGATCAACGGTATTGGGCCGCGCGGTTACCGTTTTGCACTGGAACAGCGCCCGGAACTCCTGGAAATGACCCGCCTGGCGCCCTATACCGAGGTGTTCCATGGTACGCACCCGCATAGCAGCGTGTTGGAGATCGCCAGCGAGACGGGTGTCATCGGTCTGCTTGGCTACCTTCTGGCACTCGGCTGGCTCATGGTGGTGCTTTGGCGGTCACGATCGAAACCCGCCGCTGCCTGGCTGTTGGCGGCGCTGGTGGCCCTGTCGCCGCTGAACATCTCCCTGGCGATCTACGGCACCTACTACTCGCACCTCATCTTTTACGCGCTACTGCTGGGCTTGGCCTGGCCTGATGCAGAAAGTGAGCTGCGGCCGGCACCGCCATGAAAGTGATGCTCAGCGTCGGTGAAGGCGGGCTCGAGCGCCACTTCATCGAGGCCTGGCGCGGGAGGTGAGCGTGGCCGCCGCCGCCCCGGAATCGGTCCTCGACAGGCTGCCAGGCGGTATCGCCAGGGCGCCGCTGTCGGCTGGCCTGTGGCGCCATGATCCACGACTGCTGATGCACCTGGCACGGCTGCTCCGAAGCCACCGGCCCGACGTGGTCGTCCATGCCCAGGCCAACAAGGCCGCTTAGGCTGAGCCCTGATCATTCAGGGCTCGGGTTGCTATTGCATCAAGACATGGTAAACAACGCTGTTGATGCCGGTGGATTTGTAAATACCGCTATTGGTCAGGAGAATCGTTAGCGATGTCGCTGCCGGTCGTTCACGTAATCTGCATCAAGTGGGGCGCTATGTACGGCGCCACCGACGTGAACCGACTGCGTGCGATGGTGCGACGTTTCACGAAACGCCACGAGGTTCTATTCCATTGTTTCACCGAGGATGCCTGTGGCCTCGATCCAGCCGTCATCGTCCACCCGCTGCCCGAACTCGAGATCGACCCCGAACGCCATCCTGAGGCCGTGGCGATCCTCGCTCGCCGGAACCTCGCCTACCGTAAAGAGGCAGCCTTGTGTATCGATGATCTCGGTGGCCTCACCGGACAGCGGGTACTCTTTTTCGATCTGGACGTGGTCCTCGTCGACGACATCGATGGATTCTACGAATTCCCGGTGGATGACCAGTTCGTCATCATCAATGACTGGAATACCTCAGGTGACCACG
The DNA here is from genome assembly GCA_003645555.1 of Gammaproteobacteria bacterium. Classification (GTDB taxonomy): domain Bacteria; phylum Pseudomonadota; class Gammaproteobacteria; order QNFN01; family QNFN01; genus QNFN01. The sequence continues at coordinate 7,627 of QNFN01000057.1, forward strand.
TCGGACAGGCTTCCTGCTACTCGTGGGTGGTGGGGACTCTGGGCGTGGTGAAGCGGTACTTCGAGGAGCATCCTCTGGAGGTAATCACGACCTTTGGTACCGCGAGCCAGGAGTACCTCTCCGCGCGGGTTATCCTGATGCATGGGGGTCTCGTTTTCTGGCCCGAGGCTTGGTGCAGGAGTTTCAAGAAGCACTGCCTGCCTCCCTGGTACCGGCGTCCGTTCAGTACCCCGAACATGCCCCGTGAAGCCAAGTTGCTGGCATTCCACGGCGTGCCGAAGCCGGAAGACGCTATCGCGGGAAGGTGGGGACGCAGGCCGATCCCGCTCTTGAAGCGGGTCTACAAGACCATCCAGCCGTCACCCTGGTTGCGGGAGTATTGGGATGAGTGACTCCCCGGCGGGTTCTTTGTCGCGCAACAGTCCGTGATCGATGCAGAACCTGCCCTGAAATCGTCTGCACCGTGGGTTAGATCCGAGAAGCTTGCCACCCATCGAATCGGTTAAGCGAGGGGTGGGTGAGGCATCAGCCGCCCGAGTTTATCCGCCAGAATGGCGTGATTCACGACTTGTTGATCAGCCCTCGTCGGGCATGTGACTGTGCAGCGAGCGGTAGAGGTCGCTCGTCTGGAGCAGGGTGGCGTGGTTGCCGGTGGCGATGATGCGACCGTGGTTCATGACCACAATGCGGTCGGCGTTGGCCACGGTGGAGAGGCGATGGGCGATGACCAGGGTCGTGCGCCCGTGGCGCGCTTCTTCGAGGGCCGCCTGTACCAGCGCCTCCGACTTGCCGTCCAGCGCCGAGGTCGCCTCGTCAAGCAGCAAGATCGGGGCGTCGCGTAACAGGGCGCGGGCGATCGCGAGGCGCTGACGTTGCCCACCCGAGAGTTGCGCACCATCCTCGCCGATGGCGGTGTCAAAACCCTGCGGCAGTTGCTCGATGAACTCCAGGGCATTGGCTCGACGGCTCGCCTCGACCAGCGCCGCCTGATCGACCGCGCCGCTGGCACCATAGCCGATGTTGGCCGCCACGGTGTCGTTGAACAGGGTCGTCTCCTGGCCGACGTAGGCA
>QNFN01000058.1 GCA_003645555.1 Gammaproteobacteria bacterium
CCAGCTGCTGGTCGCGGTGGTGCTCTCCGCACAAGCGACCGACAAAAGCGTCAACCAGGCGACTCAGACCCTGTTTCGTGCCGCCGGTCCGCCGGCGAAAATGGTCGCCCTCGGCATCGACGGGGTGAAACAGCACATCCGCCGCATCGGCCTGTTCAACACCAAGGCCGGGAATGTCGTGAAGCTGAGCACCCAGTTACTCGAACGACACAGAGGTCGCGTACCGCGCGGGCGTGCCGCCCTCGAGGCACTGCCCGGTGTCGGCCGCAAGACCGCCAACGTCGTGCTCAACACGGCCTTTGGTGAACCGACGATGGCCGTCGACACCCACATTTTCCGCGTCGCCAACCGTACCGGGCTGGCGCCCGGCAAAACACCCCGCCAGGTCGAGGATGGCCTGCTCGCGGCGACACCCGAACCCTACCTGCGCGACGCCCACCACCTGCTGATCCTGCACGGACGTTACTGCTGCGTCGCGCGCAAGCCGCACTGCCCGGACTGCCCGGTAGCCAACCTGTGCGCCTGGCCCGAGAAAACGGAGCGTACTGACTGATGCATGGCGACAACCGCAACGATCTGCGCCACACTTGGATCGAGGCCTGGCGCAAGCACCGCGAAGAGCAACCACTGGAGCCGCTGGAGGCGCAGATCGCCGACGTCGTCGCCCTGCACTCCGAGTACCACGCCCTGCTCGAAGCACCCGAACAGGAGACCCTGGAGCAAGAGTGGACCGCGCTGCGCGGCGAGACCAACCCGTTCCTGCACATGGGCCTGCACCTGGCGCTGTATGAGCAGTTGACTACCAACCGACCAACCGGCATCCGCGCCTTGCACCAGGCACTGGTCACCCGTCGTGGCGACCGTCACGCCGCCGAGCACGCGATGATCGAGTGCCTGGCCGAGGCGCTGTGGCAGGCCCAGCGCGACAATCGCCCACCCGACGAGGCGGCCTACCTGGCGAAACTGAAAAAGCTGTGAACAGTGGGGGGGGGTCAGAGTAAAAACTGTGGGGTTTTACTCTGACCCCCTCACTAATCTCGACGGCCGTTGCGACCGCCCGCTTCAGTCGCTCTTGGCGCCGATCAACTCGATCGGGTAACCGTCCGGGTCCTCGATAAAGGCGATGATGGTGGTACCGGCGTTCATCGGTCCCGCATCACGGAGGATCTTGCCGCCACGGTCACGGATGGCCGCGCAGGCCTGGTAGACGTCATCGACCTCGATGGCGACGTGGCCGTAGCCGTCGCCGAGTTCGTAGCTGTCGACGCCCCAGTTGTAGGTCAGTTCGATCACCGGGCCATCCGGATCGTCAGCGAAGCCGAGGAAGGCGAGCGTGAACTCCCCGTCCGGGTACTCCTGGCGCCGGGTCAGCTGCATACCGAGCACCTCGGTATAGAAGTCGATCGAACGATCGAGGTCGGTGGTGCGGAGCATGGTATGCAGGATGCGCATGGCTCTTCTCCCGTCAGTCGTCGAAACGCTTGATCATGCGCCCGAGATCACGACCGGCGAAGATATGCACGTGAAAGTGCGGCACCTCCTGGTGGGCGTCAGTACCGGTGTTGGCGAGACAACGGTAGCCGGATTCGACCAGGCCAAGCTCGCGGGCCACGTTGCCAACAGCACGGAAAAAGCCGGCCACCAGCGCGTCGGGGGCACTTGCAGCAAAGTCGTCCTGTGACACGTAGTCGCCTTTCGGGATCACCAGCACGTGCACCGGTGCCTGCGGTGCGATGTCATGAAAGGCGAGTGCGTAATCGTCCTCATAGACCTTGTTGCACGGCAGTTCGCCGCGCAGGATGCGGGCGAAAATATTGCTCGGATCGTAGGCCATGTCGATTTTTTCCGGTGGATGGTGGGTCGGTTGTCAGCGCTTGCGGGCGAGCGTCACCCCATCGGCAAGCGGCAGCAGGCTGATATCGACACGCTCGTCGGCATGCAGCATCTGGTTGAACTGGCGAATCGCCTCAGTGTCGGCATCCTCAACCGCGGGATCGGCCACCCGCCCCGACCAGAGGGTGTTGTCGGCGACGATGAGGCCACCGCTGTGCAGCAGCTTCAGACACGCCTCGTAGTAGGTTTCGTAACCCTGTTTGTCGGCATCGATAAAGGCCAGGTCGTAGTGACCGCGCTCTTCGTCGAGCAACGCCTCGAGGGTCTCGATTGCTGGCGCCAAACGCAGGTCGATACGCTCGGCAACCCCAGCCTCCTCCCAGTAGCGAACCGCGATATCGGTCCACTCCTTGCTTATATCGCAGGTGACCAGGCGGCCGTCCTCGGGCAGTGCCTCGGCCATCCACAACGCGCTGCAGCCGGTGTAGGTGCCGATCTCGATCACCCGTTTGGCCCCGGTCAGGTGGACCAGCATCTGCAGGAACTGGCCCTGCTCGGGGGCCACCTGGAAGCGCGCCTCGGGCAGTTTCGCCGTCTCCTTGCGCAACCGGCGCAGGATACCGGGCTCACGCAGCGACACCGAGCGCAGGTAGCTCTCTAGCGACTCGGTCATTGGCAGGGTCTGTCGGGTCATCTCGGCAGGTTCGCGGTGGCCTCGCGGCCGGACCGGGTATCGTAGCAGTTGTAGGGCATAACACGAAAAGCAGCGACTGGGATCGTGACCTAGCGCGCCACCTCCTCCGGCAACGTTGTAGCTCCCTCTCTCACCCCGAAAGGCTGCAGTTCGCTGGGCAACCTCCGGTCTGGTGCAAGTTGAACCCCCGAAGTTACCAAGCAGAGCCACAGGCTGGTCGCGAAACCACAATAACCATGCTGCACTCTGGCACACTGCCGCCATGGTTCCCCAGCAGGACATCATCCCCGGCCCGCCACTGCGCCTCGTCCAACTCACCGACCTGCACCTGCTCGGCGACCCGGCCGCGCGGCTGCGCGGCGTCGACACCGGTGCGACCTGGCGCGCCGTCTTCGGCGCAGCGCGCGAGGATCTCGCCCGTGCCGACCTGCTGCTCTTGACCGGGGATCTCGCCGAACACGGCGAGGCGGTCGCCTACGCCCGCCTGAGCGACGATCTCGAGTCCGTGGAACGTGGTGTCCGGGTCCGGGCCATACCGGGCAACCACGACGACCCGGCCCGACTGGCCGAGGCCTTCCACGCCACCGGCGAAGCGCGTGTCATGGCATTGTCACACGGGGGCTGGCAGGTGCTGCTGCTCGACTCGAGCATTCCTGGACAGTCCGCCGGTCACCTCGATTCCAACCAACTCGACTGGCTCGACACACGCCTGGCCAAAGCTCCGGAGCGTCATGTGCTGGTGGTGCTGCACCACCCACCGCTGCCGATCACCAGCCCGTGGCTCGATGCCATTGCCCTCGACAACGGGGCCGAGTTGAACGCGCGGCTCGACAGGCACGCCAACGTGCGCGGCGTGCTGTTCGGCCACGTCCACCAGGCGTTCGAAAAGCGCCGGCGCGGGGTGCGCTACCTGGCCACCCCGTCGACCTGCGTGCAGTTCGTGCCGGGCACCGAGCAGCCCGAGGTCGACACGCTGACGCCGGGCTGGCGAACGCTGGCATTGCACCCGGATGGCCGCATCCAGACACGCATCCGGCGACTGCCGGTCTCGCTGCCTCAGGAACTGGCGACGAAGCGGCGACGCAGCAGGTAGGCCGTTCCGGCGAGCAGGCAGCAGCCACCGAACAGCGCGATCACCGGCCGTGGGCCCAGCCATTCGGCGAGGCTGCCGGAAAGCAGGTTCCCGATCGGGAACAGGCCGACGAAAAGTACGCTGAACAGCGCCATGACGCGGCCACGCAGGCGGTCCGGTGCGCGCAGTTGCAGGGCGGTATTGCACGACGCGATCAGCGTAGTGAATGCAAATCCGGTGGCGGCCATCAGCAGCAGGGCCAATGCTGGTGGCGGGGTCCAGGCGAACAGCAGCAGCGCCGTCCCGGCACCTAGCGCCGCCGCACCGATCACCCGTTCCCGCCCCTCGGTACGGGCGTGCGCGGCGAGCCACAACGCAGCGCAGAACGCACCGGCACCGTTGGCGGCCAACAGGGCCCCGAGCAGACCGGCGGTGCCGCCATAGATATCACGCGCCACTACCGGCATCAGTAACGAAAATGGCAACCCGACCAGGCTGACCATCATCACCATCAGGATCACTCCGCGCAGCAGTGGATCAGCACGCACGTGGTGCAGACCGGACCAGAAGCCGTCGCCGACATGATGGGCCTGCGTGCGCGGTGCGCGCACTGCGTCACTCATGGAGAGCAGGGCAACGACGATGGCCGCAAAACTGGCCGCGTTGAGCGCGAACGCCCACCCCTCCCCGGCTGTGGCAATGATCACTCCGGCCAGCGCCGGCCCAATGAAACGTGCCGCATTGAACATCGCCGAATTGAGGGCGATGGCGTTGGGCAGATCCGCACGCGGCACCAACTCGGCGATAAAGGCCTGGCGGGCCGGCATTTCGAATGCCTGGGTAGTGCCGAGCAATACCGCCAGCAGCATCACCTGGAATACCGTCACGTTGCCGGTCAGGGTCAGGACAGCCAGCACTATGGCCTGGAGCAGCGCCACGCTGTGTACCACCAGCAGCAACCGATAACGCGAGACGCGATCGGCCACACTGCCGGCCAGGATGCCGAACAGAAGGACCGGCAGCAGGCCGACAAAGGCCACCAGGCCAAGCCACAGACTCGAATCGGTCAGCCGGTAGACCAGCCAGGCCTGCGCGGTCTGCTGCACCCAGGAACCGCTGAGCGAGGCGAGCTGACCAACGAAGAAACGGCGGAAGTTGGTGTGGCGCAACGCGCGCGCGATCTGCAGCCCAGGCATCTCCGTGTGCCGCTATTTCGAGGTGTGGACGAACACGCCGCCCCAGTCGGACCCCGGAGGCTCGGCACGCAGGTGAGCAAGGCGCTCGAGGTAGATATCGTAGATGACCTGCTCACTGTCGGCCTGGAGTTCGCGAAAACCGGTTTCGGCATCATCCCAGCGCTTTTCGATGTAGGCGCGGCGCGCCTTTTCGTAGACCGCGAGTTCAGCGCGCACCTCGCTGGTCGCCTCGGCAAGACGGCACACCGGGGTGTAGATCCGCGTCGGTTCCTTCTTGCCCTTGACCTTGACGCGGTCGAGTTGGCGGAACAGGAACGCCTCCTGGCCGGCGTGAGTCTGTTCACCTACGATCAGCTTGACGCCGTAGTACTTGGTCAGCCCCTCGAGTCGCGAGCCAAGATTCACCGAGTCACCGAGCACGGTATAGGAGCGGCGGAATTGCGACCCCATGTTGCCGACATTCATTGGGCCGGTGTTGAGACCGATGCCGACATTGACCTCGGGGTAGCCGAGAAGCTGCAGTTCCTGCTGCATCTCCGCGGTTTTCTCCAGCATTATTAGTGCCGCGTCGATGGCATTCCGGGCGTGGTCCGGATCTTCCAGCGGGGCACCCCAGAAGGCCATGATCATGTCGCCGACGTACTTGTCGATGGTGCCGCGGTGGTCGAAGATGATCTCGGTCATCGGTGTGAAAAAGCGGTTGAGCAGGTCCTTGAGTTCCGTCGCGGTGAGTTGCTCGGAGATAGTGGTGAAGCCGCGGATATCGCAAAACAGCACCGTCAGTTCAAGTCGCTCGCCGTCGTCACTGATGCCCTTGGGGTTGCGGCTCATCTCGTCGACCAGCTGCGGCGGCACGTACTGGCCGAACATCGATTTCAGCTGCCGTTTCTGCAGCGTCTCGGTGAAAAAACCGTGGACCAGGTTGAAGGTGGTCACCGCGGCGATCACCATCAGCGGCCCGACCAGCGAAGTGACGAACGCCTGGTCCACCCAGAGCCAGATATTGATCCAGACCGCGGCCACGGCGGCCACGCTCGAGGCGAGGACGTAGAGTAACGCACCGGAAAATGGCAGCAGCAGCGCCAGTAGCAACCCGAGACCGAACGTCAGCACGATATCGACCCCGTCGGCCCACGGTGGCTTGCTCGGGAACTGGCCGTCGATGATGCCGGCGGTCACGCTGGCGTGGATCTCAACCCCGGGAAAGACCCGGCTCACCGGCGTCGCGCGGATGTCGACCAGGCCGACGGCACCGGTCCCGATCAACGCCACGCGTCCTTCGAGCGCGGCGCCCGCCTCACCACGAAGCACGGCCCCGGCAGAGACGTAATCGAAGGTATGCGAGGGCCCGCGGTAAGGGATCATCACGTGCCCACCCCCGTCGGTCGGCAACAGCGCCCCATCGAGACTGACCGCCTCAAGGGCCTCGACCCCGGCGATCGGCGTGGTCAGCAAGGCGATCTCCTCGACAAACAGGAAACGACGTGCCACCACCAGCGCCAGCGACGGGTAGACCGCACCTTCGTAGGTGAGCAACAGCGGGTAGCGTCGGTTGACGCCATCACCATCGGGGGTGGAGACAAAGAAGCCGGCATGTTCTGCCGCCTCCTGCAGCAGCGGGATGTTCGCGGTGTATCCGCTCATCACCGGCAGGCCGAGCCCATCCAGCGACGGTGACCCGAAAAGTTCCAGCGGTGGCCCGACCTGGCCGGCACGGCTTTCCTCGTGGGTCAGTGCGTAGCCGAGCACCACATCGATGCCGGCCTCACGTGCGGCGGTGATACTGCGCGCAAAGCGTCGATCACCATCGATCTCGTCGACCACCGGGGCCAACAACGCATTGAGCTCACTGGCCCGTGGCCCGATCAGCGGGCCGGCGTCGCGCAATACGCGCGCCGTCGGATTCTCCTCCGCCTCGGCGAAAACAATGTCGAAACCGATCACCACCACACCGGCCTCGACCAGGCGGTCGACCAGATCGGCAAGCCGGCTGCGTGGCCACGGCCAGTGGCCCTCGCTGGCCAGAGAAGCCTCGTCGATATCGACGACGACCACGTCGGGATGGGGAACCGGGGTGTCGGGGAGGCTCTGGTTGAAACGCAGGTCGTAGACCAGCCAGTCGAGGCGGTCGCGAACCGCGCGCGCCACCCCGCTGTCGGCCTGGTGAAGCAGCACCACCAGCAAGGTGATCACCACGCCACCGGCCATCGGTACCAGTCGACGGCGCCAGCTGTGGTCTCGTTTCTTCTTCAAACTGGCCGAACCGGGTCCCCGTTTCGGCGACTATAGCACGCGTCCCGTGCCCTTCCGGACACTCAATCCCGGGCCAGGCCGTGGGCCAGATCGGCCTTCAGATCCTCCACCTCCTCGAGACCGACGGAGACCCGCACCAGCCCCTCGCGGATGCCTGTTTCGGCCCGCTGCGCGGCACTCAGGCGGCCGTGGGTGGTGCTGGCCGGGTGGGTAATGGTGCTCCTGGCACCACCGAGATTTGCGGTGATCGAGATGATCCGGACCGCATCGATAACCCGCCACGCCGCCTCACGACCGCCAGCGACCTCGAACGACAGCAGGCCGCCAAAACCGATCTGTTGGCGTACCGCCAGTTCGTGCTGCGGATGGCTGGCCAGACCAGGGTAGTTGACCCGCTCGACCGCCGGCTGACCGTCGAGCCAGTGGGCCAGTTCCTCGGCCGCCGCGCTGTGGGCACGCATGCGCAGGTTGAGCGTCTCGAGTCCCTTGAGGAACACCCAGGCATTGAACGGGCTCATGGCCGGCCCGGCGGTACGGATGACGCCGTGCACCTCGCTGCACAGCGCCTCGCTGCCGACCACGGCACCACCAACGCAGCGCCCCTGACCATCGAGAAACTTGGTCGCCGAATGAATCACCAGGTCGGCACCGTACTCGAGTGGACGCTGCAACGCTGGCGTACAGAAACAGTTGTCGACCGCCAGCAGGGCCCCGTGATCATGCGCCAGGCCGGCCAGGACGGCGATGTCGATCAGTTCGGTAAGCGGATTCGACGGGGTCTCGAAGAACAGCAACCGGGTCTCCGGGCGCAGTGCCTGCTGCCAGGCCTCTAAATCGCACGGGTCAACGAAAGTGGTGGTGATACCAAAGCGGCTCAGGTACTTCTCGAACAGGCTGACGGTGCTGCCGAACAGGCTCCGTGACGAAACGATGTGATCACCCGCTTTCAGCAGGGCCATGCAGGTAGAGAGGATCGCCGCCATCCCGGAGGCCGTCCCGATGCAGCGCTCGCCCCCTTCGAGGGCTGCCAGACGTTCTTCGAAGACGCGTACGGTCGGGTTGGTGAAGCGCGAGTAGATGTTACCCGGCACTTCTTCGGCGAAGCGTGCCGCCGCCTCGGCCGCGTCAGCGAAGACGAAACTCGAGGTCAGGTAGATCGGCTCGCTCTGCTCGCCTTCGGGACTGCGCCGGTGACCACTGCGCACCGCGCGGGTGCCGAATCCAAGATTGTCGTATTCCATTGTTCGCCCTCCACGGCGCATTGCGCTAGCCCGAAAATCCCAGCCGTCGGTCGGCTGGTGAGATTTACGGGCCTGTCGCGAGCGGGCAGAAAAAAACCCGCTCAGCGACGGGGCTAAAGCAGGTCCTGTGGGCCGCTGCTTTAGCTGTATTTATAAGGCGCCCGCAAGCTGAGCTTCAAATCGGCGCCGTAGTAATCAAGGTAAGGGTGTACTGATCGACTGTCAAGGGCACAGCAACCGTCAGCACGCAGCCGTAACCGTGTTACAGCCCCGTTTTGCGAACAATTTTATCCAATTCAAATCAATGAGAATCTTGGCAATGGGCGTGTTCCGTTTGTCTGCTCGCCCAGAGCAACTGAAACCGCGGGTTCA
>QNFN01000059.1 GCA_003645555.1 Gammaproteobacteria bacterium
ATGAAGGCGCCGCTCCTACACCCTGGAGTTGGCGCCTGTAGGAGCGGCACCTCGCCGCGATCAAGCCCACCTTGGTGCTGGTGACCATCAAATAATCCGCGACCGCTTCTCAACCATGTCCTGGTTGGCATCTTTTCCTCGGCCATGGCGTCGCTGGCGTCCTATTCAGGCTAGCCCGGATCCTTCACCAGGGAATCCGATGATTGTGGCGAGATGGTTGTTCAGAGGCGGATGTCTGATTGAATCAATAGCCTTGCTATTGATGATTGAAGAAATACCGTCTCTGGGCGACAAGATCGGTGCAAGGGCGGATTCAGCCCTACCTCCAGTGACACTTTGCTCTTTGCTAATATTCAATAAAACCTCATTACCAACATGGTGTTAGCATAATATTCCGGTGGCCTGGTGAATTATTCGGGCTAGGCTTCACAGGTGGCGGCCGGCGAGCCGCTTGCACCACCAGCCAACGAAGGAAACGCATGCGCCGCAACCGTCTGGGACGTACCGACATCGAGGTCAGCACGCTCTGCCTCGGCACGATGACCTGGGGCGAGCAGAACAGCGAGGCCGAGGCGCACGCCCAGCTTGATCGCGCGCTCGATGCCGGGATCAATTTCATCGACACCGCCGAACTCTACCCGGTGCCACCGCGTGCCGAGACCCAGGGCCGGACCGAGGCCTACATCGGCAGTTGGCTGGCAACCCGCGGTGGTCGCGACCGTATCGTGTTGGCGACCAAGGTGTGCGGGCGCGCCGACTGGCTCGACCACATTCGTGGCGGCAATACGCGCCTCGACCGGACCAACATCAGCGCCGCACTCGATGCCAGCCTGGCTCGGCTACAGACCGATTACGTCGACCTCTATCAGCTGCACTGGCCCGACCGGAAGACCAATTTCTTCGGTCAGCTCGGTTACATCCATGCCGATGAGGAGGACCAGGGAGCACCGATCGAGGAGACGCTGTCGGTGCTCGGTGACCTGGTGCGCTCCGGCAAGGTGCGCCACGTGGGCCTGTCGAACGAGACCCCGTGGGGAGTGGCGCGCTTCCTCGCGGCCGCCGAGGCAGCGGGTTTGCCGAGGGTGGTGTCGGTGCAGAATCCGTACAACCTGCTCAATCGCAGCTTCGAGGTCGGCCTGGCTGAAATCGCCCACCGTGAGCAGGTCGGGTTGCTCGCCTACTCGCCGATGGCATTTGGGGTGCTTAGCGGCAAGTACCTCGATGGGGCGCGGCCAGCGGGTGCCAGGGTGACGCTGTTCGAGCGCTTCAGCCGCTACACTGGTCCGGAGGCCGAGCCGGCGGTCCGGGCCTATGTCGAGTTGGCCCGCGACCATGGTCTGTCGCCCGCACAGATGGCGCTGGCCTTCGTTACCAGCCGACCGTTCCTGACCGCCAATATCATCGGCGCGACCAGCCTCGAGCAGTTGGAGGAGAATCTCGGCAGTGCCGAGGTAACCCTTGGTGATGACGTCATCGAGGCCATCGAGGCGTTACAGTGGCGTTACAGCAACCTCTGTCCCTGAGAGTGCGCAAGAACCGGGTGGTGGCATGTATCCGGGGGCTCTAGTCGGACCCTGTCGGACACGGTCATCGGGAGCGGCGGAATGAACAGGCAGCAGGCAGTGGAGCAGGGTGTAGGGTCACCCGTGACCTGGCTGTTCGATGTCGCGGCAGGGCGAGACTACGATCGGGTGGCCTCGGCAATCCGTTTCGTCACCGCCCACCAGTCCGAGCAGCCCGATCTTGCCGCGGTGGCCGCCTATGTCGGTCTGAGCACGTACCACTTCCAACGGCTGTTCCTGCGCTGGGCCGGGGTGTCGCCGAAGCAGTTTCTCGGCTACCTGACCGCGACCCACGCCAAACGGTTACTGCGTGGATCGGCGAGTGTGCTTGACGCCGCGCTGGAGGTCGGGCTCTCCGGTCCCGGCCGCCTGCATGACCTGTTCGTAGGATTCGAGGGCATGACCCCGGGCGACTACCGCCGGCACGGCGCCACGCTGGTGTTGCACCACGCTGTGCTGACGACCGCCTACGGGCCGGTGTTGGCGCTGGTCTCGGGACGCGGTGTGGCCGGGCTGCGCTTCCTCGCCGACGACGACCCGGACGGAGGCATGGCACTGGCCGCAGCACGGCACGAGTGGCCGGCGAGCCGCTTCGTCGCCAACCGTGATGAGGTCGCAGGGGTACTCGGTGCCCTAGGGACCGCCAGCGCCCCGGCACTGCTGCTCAAGGGGAGCCGGTTCCGGCTCAAGGTCTGGGAGGCGCTGTTGGCACTGCCCGAGGGGCAGGTCTGCAGTTACGGCGACCTGGCGGCGGACCTCGGCATGGCGTCGGCGGCACGTGCCATCGGTGGGGCGGTGGGTGCGAATCCGGTCGCGGTGCTGATCCCGTGTCATCGTGTGCTGCGCGCTGACGGCGGTGTCGGCGGGTACCGCTGGGGGGAGACGCGCAAGCGCGCGTTGCTGGCTCGCGAAGCGGCGCTGGCCGCTGTTACCTGAGGTCGCCGGTGAACCGCTTGGCGCCTTCGCTGCCGTTGCGTGCGGCCATTTCAATCAGGGCAAGGCCTGTTTCCTCGTCACGCTCGACCCCACTGCCGGCGAGCAGCATCAGCCCGAGGTTGAATTGCGCCTCGGCGTGGCCCTGGTCGGCAGCGCGGGCGAACCACTCGATCGCCTTGCCCTCGGGGTCGGGCTCGCCCTCGGGAATGCCGTAGCCGTAGGTGTACATGAAACCGAGCTGGAACTGGCCTTCGGCGTACTCCTGCATCGCGGCGCGCCAGAACCAGGTGAAGGCGATGACGTCGTTCTCCTCGACGCCGTGGCCGTTGTAGTAGGCCAGCCCGAGGTAGACCTGGGCCAGCGGCTCTTCGCGCTCGGCGGCCGCAGTCAGGCCCGGTAGGGCAGCCTTGTACTCACCAAGCTGGTAGGCGTCGATGGCTTCAGCGGTGGGAGTGGCGCCGAGCGCACCGGTGAGCACGAGCGATACCGCCAGCAGCATGCCGGCGAGGCAGTTTCTCATCCAATGACTCCGTGGGAGGTGGTGTGCAGGGCCGGGCTCACTCGTCGCGTGCAACCCGGAAGCCGATATCGAACTGCAATGCGCCAGCTTTCATGCGCGAGCGCGCGGCCGGGCGCACGTCCGCCTTGCGGCTCAGGTAGGAGCCGCCGCGCAGGACTCGGGTGGGGCAATTCCAGGTTCTTGCCGAGCCGTCGGTGGGCGCGCCGTCGTAGGTCTGCATGTAGCAGTCGGCGACCCACTCCTGGACGTTGCCCGGTGCGTTGAGGAGCTTGTAGGGGTTGGCAGGCATCTTCTCGACCGAGACCGGACGGTCCGGATTGGGGTTGCGGAAGTCACAGCCGACGCAGACCGCGTAGGCCTTGTCGTCGTACTCCGGCCACCAGTAGTTGCCGGTGGCACCACCGCGCGCCGCATATTCCCACTCGCCCTCGGTCGGCAGCCGGTATGTCTGTCCGGTCTCTTTGCTCAGCCACTTGGTGTAGGCGATGGCGTCACCCCAGCTGACATTGATCACCGGCTGGCTGCCACGGCCCCACTGATCATTCGCGCGTTCGTGCTTGGTGGCGCGGACGAACTTGTCGTACTCGGCAAAGGAGACCTCGTAGGTGCCGATCGAGAACGGCGCCACGGTTACCTCATGGGCCGGTCGCTCATCGCTCGCGCCCCTGTCGCTACCCTTGACTTACGTTGCCCCGGGCAGGCGCACCATCTGCGGTCCCGAAATCGTACCGGAGAGCTTGTCGCGATAGGTCGGCAGCGGCGGTGGGGGTGGCGGGGCCGGTGACGTGTCGGGTTGAGCCGCGGGCGGTGTGAGCGGTGCCGAGGTGTCGGGACGGGTTTCCGGTGCGGGTGACGGTGTGGTCCCGGGCGTGGTCGTCACCACCTCGTCGCCGGGCTCTTCCGGCTCGGCCATCTGGCCGACCATGTAGAAGGCGCCGCCGCCGGCAATCAGCGCGACCACCAGGCCGGCGATCAGCGGTGTGGCTGACTTGCCCTTCTTCTCGCCGCGGATCTCGCGGTCGAGGCGCTCGCGCTCGCGGAAATCCTCGGCGACCTGGCGCGCGTTGTCGAGCTGGCTCTTCGCCTGGTCGGCCTCGGTCACGGCAACGGCACGGGCCTCCTCGGCCTCGCGGCTGCGTTCGGCATGCGCGGCGGCCTCTTCGCGTGCGGCGGTCAACTCCTGCTCGAGACGGTTCAGTTCGCCGGAAGCTTCCTCCATGGCCCCGCGGGCCTTGTCCTTGAGGCGCCCGGCTTCATTCTCGGCCTCCTCGAGCTGGCTTGCGCGGCGGGCAGCAACCTGGTTGTTGACCGATGCCGACTCGAGTGACTGCTTGGCATTCTTGAGTTCGGTGTTGGCCTTCTCGATCTCGGCCTGCATCCGCTCGCGTTCGGCCTGTAGCGCGGCCAACTCTTCACCGTGTTGCGACTCGCGCGCCTTCTTCTCGGCTTCGAGCAGGTTGGCGGCCTGTTGTTCGGCAGCGATGCGTCGCGCCTCGGCCTCGATCTTGGTCTTTTCGGCCGATTCAAACTGGGACTTGGCTTCGGTCAGCTCCTGCTGGTGGCGCTCGCGTTCTTCACGCAGCTTGACCTCGACCTCGGCCTGGAGTTGCATCCGTGCCTGCTCTTCGGCCGCGCGGATGCGGGCCGATTCGCTGGCGGCCTGTTGCTGAGCCGACGACGCTTGTTGGGTAGTGGCCTCGGCTGTGGTGAGCTGCTCGTTGGCGGCCGTCAGCTTGGCCGCCAATTCGGTGCGCTCGCGTTCGAGCTTTTCGCTGAACTCCTTGCGCAGGGTCTCGCCGGCTGCCTCGGCCTCGGCCTGGGCTACCGCGGCCTCCTCCTCGATGGCGACACGGGCCTCTTCGGCCTCCTCCTTGATGCGCCGCGCTTCGTCGAGGGCCTGCTTGGCGGCGCCGAACTCATCCTCCAGTCGGGCACGCTCGCCAGCCAGTTTTTCCTCGGCCTCGGCTCGGGCGCGGGCCTCGATATCGTCCTGCTCGGTCCGCATCTGGCGGACCATTTCCTCGGCGGCGGTGCGGGCCTCCTCGGCCTCTTCCTGCATCCGCTTGGCCGCCTCGGCCTGGTCGACCTGCTCGGCGAACTGCTCCTCCATCCGCGACCGTTCGGCGCGCAGCTGCTCCTCGGCCTCCGCCTGCAGCTTCTGCTGCTGTTCCTCGCTCTCGGCACGGATCCGGGCGGCCTCTTCCTCGCTTTGCTTGCGGGCCTCCTCGGCCTCCTGCTTGAGGCGCTGCGCCTCCTCGAGCTCGCTCGACGAATTGGCCAGCCGTGACTCGAGTTCGGCCTCCTTCTGTTTCAGCTCATCCTCGAGCTTGCGCCGCTGTTCGGCCTCGGCCGCGGCCAGGGTCTCGAGTTCGCGCTGCGCCTCTTCCTTCGCCTGCTGGCGCGCCTCCTCGGCGCCGAGGCGGATCTGCTCGGCCTCGGCCAATTTTTGTTCCAGCGCCTCGCGATCGGCAGCCAGCTTCTGCTGCAGTTCCTCTTGCTGGCGGGCCTCGGCGGCCTTGGCCTCTTCGAGCCGGGCCTGGGCCTGGGCCTCGGCCTGACGGCTCTTTTCCTCGGCCTCCTGGCGCACCTTCTCGGCGACGGCCAACCGCTCGGTCAGCATCGCCTGCTCGGTCATGAGCTTCTCCTCGATTTCGGCCCGCTCCCGGCTGTCGGACTGTGCGGCTTCCTCTAGCCGGCGCTGCGCCTTGGTCTCGGCCTTCTGCCGCGCCTCTTCGGCGGCTTGGCGGATCTCTTCGGCCTTGGCCAGCCGGCGCTCGAGATCGGCCGCCTCCTGTTTCAGCTTGGCTTCGAGCTCCTCGCGGTGGCGGATCTCGGCCGCTGCGGCCTCCTCGAGTCGGCGTTGGGCCTCGGCCTCGGTCTGCTGCCGCGCCTCTTCGGCGCCGAGACGGATCTGCTCGGCCTCGGCCAGTTTCGACTCGAGTTCCTGTTGCTGGGACTTGAGCTTCTGTTCGATCTCCTCGCGCCGCTTCTTGTCCTCCTCGGTAAACTCGTTGCGAGCACGCTCGGCCTCTTCCTCGGCCTTCTGCCGCGCCGAGTCGGCCTCGGTACGCAGGCGCTCGGCCTCGGCGAGGCGGTCGGCGGCCTGCTCGCTCTCCTCCTGGACCTTGACCTGCTGGTCCTTGAGTTCCTGCTCGGCATCGCTGCGAGCGCGTTCGGCCTCCTCGATCTGTTGACTGAAGCGGGCAAATTCCGCCTCCATCTTCTTGCGTTCGGCCGCCAGTCGCTCGTCGGCTTCGGACTGGAGCCGGCGCCGCATCTCCTCTTCTTCGGCGCGTACGCGCTCGGCTTGCGACTCGGCCGAACGGCGTGCCTCCTCGGCGGCCAGGCGCGAGCGTTGCGCCTCCTCCAGGGCGGCGTTGGCCTCGGCGATCTCCTGCTCACGGCGCAGCTGTTCTTCCTGGAGCTGCCGTTCGTAGGCCCTCTTTGTCTCATCGTCCTGCGACTCGAGCTGCTGCATCCGCTCGGCGATGTTCTTTTCCGCCGATTGCCGGGCCGCCTCTGCCTCGGCTTTCTGGCGCAGGGCCCCGGCCAGGTTTTTGCTCGCGTCGGAGAGTTGCTGGTTGAGCTTCAGGACTTTCTGATCGGCGGCGCGCTGTTTCTTCTTGACCTCGCCGCCGACCTCACCGGCCTTTTCGCGATCGGCCACGTCGAGGGTGGCCACAGTGGTGTTGTCCTGGCGTGGCTTGGCGGCGTCGGCAACGGCCTGGATCAGGCTTTCGGTGTATTCGTCGGCCGAAGCTGACCAGGCCGAGTGCTGGATCAAGGCACCTTCACCGATGGTGTTGACACCATCAGAGGCAAGCAGCAGGCGATCGCCGAGTTGCAGTTCGAAAGGCTCTTCGCTGACGTCGAGTTCCGGGATCGGCTCGCCGGTCAGGGCGCTCATCAACATGTTGCGTTTGTAGCGCGGGTCGGGTTCTACCGTGTTCCCGGCCTCGGCCATGCGGTCGAGGTAACCGCCGTAGCTGTGATCGGCGTTGAGCTTGCGCAGCTGGCGTTCGCGCACCAGGTAGAGATGACTGTCGCCGACGCTGATCCACCACAGGCGGTGTTCGACGGCGAGTATGGCGACCAGGGTCGAACCCATGCCCTGAAGCTCTGGGCGTTCGGCAGCCCGGGCCTTGATCGCGTCGTTACCGGCCTGCAGGCCGGCACGCAGCAGGTCGGGTGGCACCCCATCCGGGAAGCCCTTCTTGACCGCGTCACACAAGGCGCTGACGGCCAACTTGCTGGCCAGTTCACCGGCGGCGTGACCGCCCATGCCATCGGCAACAACCAGCAGTACGGCGTTCTGCTCATCGTCGAGCGGAACCACGGCACAGGCATCTTCCTGGTCGTCACGCTCGCCCAGGCTCTGGCCCCAAGCGGGGACCAACTGGGTCGGCAGTCGGGCCTCGGTGGGGGCGGCCTCAGCGGCAGCAGGTGTCGCGGGTGCCACAGGTTCGGTGGTCGGCACTTCCTGCTTCTGGGGCGGGATTGCTTGCGGGCAGCTGTCGAGACCGCGGGCGAGGTAGCAGACGTCGAACCCTTCCTGGTTGAGCAGGAAGGCGGCGACCGAGCTGCGCGCACCGCTGTCGCAGTAGACGATGTAGGTGCGGTTCTTCTCCAGCCGTTCCGCTTCCGTCCGAATCTTCGGTAGCGGCAGGTTGAGGCTCTCGGGGATCGCGCCCTTCTCGTACTCCTCGGGCAGGCGCACATCGACCCACATCGCCCCGAGCTTGATCATGCCGCAGCCTTGGGCGTAGGTGACCATGCGCAGCAGCGGTTTCTTGATCAGCGCGGCAAAGTCGTCCTTGGTCAGTCGCATCAGCACGCCGTCGGACAGCATGGTGATGGTGGCGTTACGCTTGGTCTCGCGGATCAGTGCCTCTTCACCGAAGCTGTCGCCCGCGCGCAACTCGGCGAGCTTGATCTCACGGCCGCTGTCATCCGATTTGCGGGTGACAGCGCAGCGGCCCTCGGCGACGAAGTAGTAGTAATCGCCGTCGTCACCCTGGCGGACGATCACCTCGCCCTCTTCGGCCTCGACCTTTTCGACGTGCAGGAAAATCTTCTGGATGTTGACGGTCGGGATCTTCTGGAACAGCTCCGACTGCAGCAGCCGACTCATCCAGTCGGCGCCATCCTCGTCTTCCTCTTCGAGTTCGGCCACCTCGTAGCCGCCCGACTGGTCGAGTGCCAACAGCTGGTCGAGCAGCTTGCGCTGAATCTGGATGATCTTGCAGTTGGTGCGGGCCCGGGCGCTGTACTGCCGCGGCTGCAGTTGAGCTACCGGGTGGCGTGCTGTTTCGCTACCACCCTGGATGCGTTCGACGTGGGTTTCGTCGGCGAACAGCTCGAGTTCACCCTCGAGGATGTAAGTAGTGAGGCCATCCTCGTCGCCCTTGCGAAACAGGAACTGACCGCGCTTGATATTCTCGACCCGCGCCTGCTGCGCAAGTTGGACGACGCTCTGCTGGGTGAGGCCGCTGATCGGTACCAAACGACTCAGGGTCTGTTCGTCGACAGCCGGTTCTCGCCCTTCTTCTTTTGCCTGTTCTTTGTTAGCCATCCAGGCCTGTCCGCTACGTGAGGAGGTCGTGTCGGAGCG
>QNFN01000060.1 GCA_003645555.1 Gammaproteobacteria bacterium
CCAGATGAGTGCGCGGTCAATTTTGACGCCGGATCGTGCCAGCTGAGTAGAATTTAAGGAACCTCTGATTAAGTCTGGACGAAGTAGATGGTGCTTCAGAATGTTCAGATTTGAGGCGCAAAATGCACGTAATAGCTAGCTATTGCGAAGCTTTGCAACGATAAAGCTGGACATTCTGGGCGCCAGATACGAGTTCATGATTTGATCAGAGATTCCTTAACGGCTTGCTAGACCGGCTGGCTGCCCGCCGCGCGCAGCAACTCGCCCTCGGCACTGTCCTGGCTGGGCAGACGCATCGCACCGACCGTACCGCTACCCATCGCCAGATGGTTGGCGGCCTCGGCCGCCAACCGTGCCGCCTCGCGATAGCAGGCCGCCGCTGCCTCATGCTCGCCAAGGTGCTCGAGCAGGGCCCCGAGTTCTCGCTGGGTTTCCACCGACGGCTGCACCGCCAAGCTCCCTTCGAGTGCACCGCGTGCCTTGCCCCAGAGCTTGGTGCGCAGGGCGAGACGACCGACTGTCAGCAGCAATGCGGGATTGCGCGGATCGCCAGCCAGCCAACTCTCAGCCGCTTCCAGCTGACGCGCCGGGTTGCTGCCTTCGACCAGCCCATAGAGATGTGCCAGGCGGTCGCTCATGCGCCGGTTGAGGGTCTCGCGCAACAGCGGTTCGGCCAGACTGCCACGGTCGAAGCGAATCAGGTGACGAACGTAGGTCAGCACCAGCAGTTCGCCAGCGCGCAGGTCCTTTGGCACCCGCTGCCATACCGCCACCAAGGCGTCGGCATCGCCATCGACGGCCGCCGCATCAAGCAGTTCGCCGTAGACCTTGAGTTCGAGCACGGTGTACTCATTGGCCGGGATCACCTTGCGCCGACGCAGCTCCGGCAACAAGTTGCGGAGCCGAAGCCAGTCATTGAGCTCGAGCAGCAACCGCATCTGCAGCTTGAGGACCTGGCGGTGGCGCGGTGCCTTGCGTTGCAGCTGGGTCAGGGTCGATTCGGCCTGCTCCAGTTGCCGATGTTCGAGCTGCAACTCGGCCTGGGTCAGGCCGATCGCCAACCGGGCGTCGGGCAAGCTTTCGTGCGCCAGCCGCAGGTAGTGGTCGCGGCGCTCATCGGCACCGAGTTCCTGGGCCGCGCGTGCGGCGGAAAGGTAGTGCAGCAGCGGGGTCTCACTGTCGTCGGCCCGTTGCAGCAGCCGGCGTTCGGCCTGGGTCCAGTCGCCCTCGGCGAAGGCGAGAAGCCCCTCGGTCAGGCCGCGCTGTGCCTTCAGACTGCGCCGGCGCTCACGCCAGCCACGCCAGCGCTGTGGCAGGCGTACGGCTCCGCCTGTCAGGCGCAGGGTGTAATAGAGCAAGGCGAAGGCGATCAGCACCAGGACCACCAGCACCGCGAGGGACATCTCGACGGTCCAGTTGCCCACCGCGATCAGTACGTAGCCGGCGTCGCTGAGCAGCAGAAGAGCCGCGGCCGTCGCCGCGAACAGGACCAGGAAAAGGCCGACCAGAAACTTCACGATCCGCCGCCCCGCGCCTCACGATAGGCCGGCACCGCACGCAACGCCCGTAGCGCACCGCCCACTTCCGGCAGTTGCGGCGCAATGTCGACCCCGAGAAGACGGTCGAGTTCGGTCACCATCGCCTGAGTTGAGGCGTGCTCCTGGTCGAAGTAGGTCGCGGCCCAGTCACGTGCACTGCGCAGGCTCTCTGCATACAGTGGCGCCTCGCCGCGTAGTAGTGCCAGCCGTGCGGCATCGAGTTGCAGACGCAGATTCTGATAGAGGAAGTACTCGAGAGACGGGGCGAGCATCGGTTCGGCCGGTTGGTCATTGCGTCGCACCTCGACCAATCCCTTGATCTGCTGCCACGCCACCTCCAGCGCCTCGCGCCAATCCTCGCCGTGGGCGGCGGGCTCCGCGCCCTCGGCACGGTCACCACGGGCATCGCCCGGACGGTAGCGGGCACCGAGCACCGGCAGGGTCTCGGCACGCTTGGCCAAGCTACGCAGGGAAAGTGCAAGGCCCTCGATATCGACCTCGGGCATGGCACGCAAGGCCGCGATTTCGTCGCTGACCTGTTCGCGAACACCAAGCCAGACCGGGTCACCGAGATCGTGGAGACGGCGATCGGCCGCCTCGAGTGCGGCGATGGCGGCGTGGGCGTCGCGAGCCCGCAGCAACCGGTGAGAAGCGATGCGCATCAGGTACTCGATCTCGGCGATCACCCAGCGGTTGCGATCCTGGCCAACCTCGGTGCGCAACGCCTGGTAGGTCTGCTCAGCGAGTTCACGCTGGTGCTCCAGCGCCGTCTCCTGGCGGGCGATCGCGGCGGCCTGCTCGACGAGTTGCGCCTCGAGCGCGGTCGCGCGGGTGTCGCTGGCAGCCTGGGCGGCCACCAGGCGCCCGTCGAGAGCGACCTGACCACTGGCAAACGTATCCACGCGGGTCGTGAGATTCTGCCAGGCGAGGAAACCGCCTACCCAGGCGGCAATCGCTACCAGCAGAGCGGTGAGCGCAAGCCAGGACATCCTGCCCTTGGTGGCCGTTCCACCATTGTCGCCTGGTGGCGGCAACACCTTCACGTCGTCGGTCGGCGACTTGCCGCCGGTTTCGGCTCCGGTGTCGCTTTCTTGAGGGGTCGCATCATCGGCGCCGTCACCGGGGGCCTGTGCATCCTCTGCATCAGTCGTGACGGGTTCCTTGCGTTCCGAATCGGTCATTTCTGATCTCTTCCTACGGTCTCGGCCTGCCGCCATGCAACGACGGCTTCGAACAGTCCCTGGTCGGTCGCCGAACGCGCCACGCGTGCCGCCTGGCCGACGCCCAGATCATGGGCACGTTGTAGCACACGATCGCTGGCGACAACCAGCGGTGTCGTGCTCAGCAGCGCCGACCCCTCGGGACCGAGCAGGGCATGCAGGTTGTGCAACCCCTCGGCACTGGTGATGACCGCCACACCGACCTCGCCGGCATGCCAGCGTTTACGCAACGGCGCGCTGTCGACCGCGGGCAATGTGCGGCGGTAGACCTCGGCGTAGACCACCTCGGCACCCCGGGCACGCAGTGTCTCGGCGAGCCGTTCGCGACCGCCTTCGCCACGGAAGATCACCACGCGTTTACCGGCCACCGCACAGAGTGCCGGGTGTTCCAGTAGCGCCTCGCTATCGAAACGCTGCTCGGGGCGCACCGCCGAGACCAAGCCACGCTCGATCAGGGCTTGTGCCGTCGCTTCTCCGATCGATGCGATGACCAGACTCTCAGGCCAATCGCGCCGGGCACGCACGGCGGCCACACCCTGCTCAACCGCGTTGGCACTGATGAAGATCGCGAGATCAAATGTGTCCAGCGTGCCGATCACGGCGGCCGCGGCGACCGTATTGGTCGGCATCTCGATGGCGATCACCGGAAAGCGGATCGGTGTACCGCCGGCGGCAGTGATCAGGTCACAGAAGGGTTCGGCCTGGTGTGCCGGACGCGTCACCAACACACCGAGACCTGCCAGCGGACGTGCCGCCGGGCCGGGGTTCATTCCGGTTGACCGTCATAGACGTGGCGCAGGATGCGGTCAGCGCCTCGTTCAAGGAGCTCCTCGGCCAGCCCGGTGCCGAGGGATTCCGCCTCGGCAGCCGTGCCACGTCGCTCGCCCTGGATAAGTTCGCTGCCATCCGGTGCGCCAACCAGTCCGCGCAGCCAGACCCGGTTGCCGTCGACCTCGGCATACCCGGCGATCGGCACCTGGCAGCCACCCATAAGGCGGGCATTCAACGCGCGTTCGGCCGATACCTGAACGGTGGTGACAGGATCGGCGAGCGGGGCCAACAAGGTGTTGATCCGCGTGTCATCGGCACGGCACTCGATCCCGATCGCCCCCTGGCCGATGGCCGGCAGGCTCTGCTCCGGGCTGAGCAGCTCACGGATGCGCTCACCGAAACCGAGACGTAGCAGGCCGGCCCCGGCGAGGATCACGGCGTCGTAATCACCGGCATCGAGCTTGGCCAGGCGCGAGTTGACGTTGCCGCGCAGATCACGGATCTGCAGGTCACCACGCCAGGCCAGCAACTGGCACTGACGGCGCAGGCTGCAGGTGCCTACCGTGGCGCCCTCGGGCAGGTCGGCGAGGCTAGCGTAGGCATTGGAGACGAAGGCGTCGCGGTGCTCGGCGCGGTCGAGGATGACCGCCAGGTGCAGCCCCTCGGGAAACTCGACCGGGACATCCTTCATCGAGTGGACCGCGATGTCAGCACGACCCTCGAGCATGCCCTGCTCGAGTTCCTTGACGAACAGCCCCTTGCCACCGACCTTGGCCAACGGGCTGTCGAGAATCTTGTCGCCACGCGTGGTCATCTTGACCAGTTCCACGGCAATGCCGGGATGGTGGCGCTGCAACTCGGCGGCAACATGTTCGGCCTGCCAGAGGGCCAGCGGGCTCTTGCGCGTGGCAATGCGGACGGTATCGACGGTCATCAGGACAGCCTCGAGGCAGGGAACGGGGATGGTATCGACGCCCGCCAGCGGTGGCAAACAGGCCTGCCAGGGCCGACTCCGGGTAACCCCTTACCCCGTCATTGGTATTCACCGATGGCACCGGTGACCGTTAGATTGTGGCCATGAGCACGGCCGCCAGCATCCGTCGGGCAGTTTCGAGTCCGCGCCTGCACTGGCTGCTCGGCGCCCTGCTGCTCGGCACCTGCTCGCTGGCCGCCGCACAGGAGCCGATCCCCGACGCCGACGACCTGCAGCGCCTGGGCGGTAAAATCCGTAATGATGGGACGCCTCTTGTGCTGGTGATTTGGGCCCACGACTGCCCCTACTGCAAGGTCCTCGACGAACAGATCCTGCGCCCGCTGCAAGCAAGCGGCGAACTGGCTGGTCGCGCCTTGCTGCGCAAGATCGACCTGGACGGCGCCGGACTGCGTGATTTTGACGGTCAACGGATCGACGGCTGGAGCTTCGCCGACCGCTACCGCGCCCAGCTGACCCCGACCGTGCTGTTTCTCGACGCCGACGGCAACGAACTGGCCGAACGCATGGTCGGCATTAACACCGTCGACTTCTACCCGGCCTATCTCGACCGCGCCATCGATGCCGCGGGCAAGCGCCTGCGCGCAGGCGACCCTCCGTTCAGCCTCCGCCCCTGAGCATGGCGCGCAGCGCCGCGGCGTGGCGCCGGCTCACCTCCAGCTGCTCATCACTGCCGGTAAGTTCGACCCGCAGCACCCCGCCGTTGTGCACCAGCGCCCGCAGGGCCTCGCGCGCCACCAGGGCATTGCGGTGGATACGCTCGAAGCGCTCACCGAACTCTTCGTGCAGCGACTTCAACGACTCCTCGAGCAGCAGTTCGCCGTCACGGTAGACCACGCGCACGTACTTCTGGTCAGCCTGGAAAAAGATCACATCATCGACCGGCACCATCACCAGGTCGCCGTGACGCCGGGCACAGAGATGGGTCCGGGCCGAGGCGTCGTCGGTATCGGCCAGGGCACTCAGCTGTGCCCGGTTGATCCGCGCACAGCTGGCCAGCGCGGCGGCCAGGCGTTCGGCCCGGATCGGCTTGAGCAAATAGTCGACGGCGTGACGATCGAACGCCTCCAGCGCATGCTCACCGTAAGCGGTGGTGAAAACCACTGCTGGCGGCGTCGCCAACAGCTCGAGATGACGCGCAGCCTCGAGTCCGTCCATCCCCGGCATGCGAATATCGAGCAGCACGACGTCGGGACGCAGCCGCGCCGCCGCCTTCAGTGCTTCGGTACCGTTGCCCGCCTCACCGGCAACGTCAAAACCGGGCAGCGCCTCGAGTTGGCGTCGCAGCCGGTCCCGCGCCAGCGGCTCGTCGTCGACCACGAGGACGCGTATCACGCCCTGCGTCCCGGTGGCAGGCGCAAGGTGGCACGGAAACGGTCGTCGGTCACGATGGTCTGCAACAGCTCATCACGACCGTAGAAGGCCTTCAGTCGCGCGCGGATGTTCTCCAGGGCCATGTGGTGACCAGCCTCCCGGTTCCTGCCATGCGATGGCAGCGGATTGTCGATCACCAGCACGGCATCCTCGCCTTCGCAGGTGCCACGTACGCTCAATGTACCGCCCTCGGCACGCGGCTCGATGCCATGATAAACGGCGTTCTCGAGCAGCGGCTGGACGATCAGCGCCGGCATCGCCAGGTCGCCATCGAGTTCACCGATCTCCCAGGCAACCTGCAGCCGGTCGCCAAGGCGCAACTGCTCGATGTTCAGGTAACGGTTCGCCAGTTCGAGTTCGAGCGCCAGCGGCACCCCCTCGACCGGGTTACCCAGGCTGGCACGGAACAACTCGGCGAGATCCTCGATGGTCGTCTCAGCCAACTCCGGCCGGGTGCGCGTCAGGCTGGCGACGGTATTGAGGCTGTTGAACAGGAAGTGTGGACGGATGCGTGCCTGCAATGCTTCGAGGTGGGCACGCGACTCGACCAGCACCTGGCGCTGCCACTGGTGACGTACGTAGAAGTAACGCAAAGAGACGGCCGCCGCGATGGCACCGATGGCCAGGCTGCGCCAGAAAAAACCATCGCGCCAACCGGCCGGCAACAGCTGATCGAGACCGAGCCGGGCGGCCAGCGCCAGCGCCACCAGCGACACCACGGCCGTCACCGCAAGCAGCAGCAGGTAGGCGAGCGTTGCCGCCGGTACGTCTCCGAGACGCGCCAGGTGGCGGCGTAACAGGCAGAGCATCGCCGTGCCGGTCAGTGCGACCCACTGCACGAACAGCGACACCAGGCCGAGATCGGACCAGCGGTCATTTCCCGCGACCGGCGCCAGGGTCAGTACCAGGGCCAGCATTTCGCCGATCACGACCACGGCAAAAACAACCCGCAACCCGCAGAAGTCGGGCAGGAACGTGGTCGGAATATCGCTACTGGTCGGCTGGTGGTCCATGACACCCGTTCGGTCTTTCCCGCGGCAAGTCTAGCTCGGAAGTCACCAGAGGAACCGTGATTCCGACTGCTATACTGCGCGCCCGCCCCATGCAAACACCGACGGACAGCAGCGATGAGTGACGACAAGCCGGCCGACAAGCTCTGGGGCGGACGGTTCAACGAGCCGACCGACGCCTTCGTCGAGGACTTCACCGCCTCGGTCGGATTCGACCGTCGCCTCTACCGCCAGGACATCGCCGGGTCGATCGCTCACGCGACCATGCTCGCCCGTGCCGGCGTGCTGAGCGAAGACGATGCCAAGAGTATCGTCACCGGGCTGGAAGCGATCCGTGACGACATCGAGGCCGGCCGCTTCGACTGGTCGGTCGGGCTCGAGGACGTGCACATGAACGTCGAGGCGCGGCTGACCGAACGGGTCGGCGACGTCGGCAAGCGGCTGCACACCGGCCGTTCGCGCAACGACCAGGTCGCCACCGACATCCGTCTCTGGCTGCGCGACGAAATCGATATCACCTGCGCCACCCTGCGCCGCCTGATGGCCGGACTGGTTGGGCTCGCCGAACGCGAGGCCGAGACCATCATGCCCGGCTTTACCCACCTGCAGGTGGCGCAGCCGGTTACCTTCGGCCACCACGTACTGGCCTGGTTCGAGATGCTCAAACGTGATCACGGCCGGCTGCTTGACTGCCGTAAACGGGTCAACGTCATGCCGCTCGGTGCCGCGGCACTGGCCGGCACCAGCTACCCGATCGACCGGACGGTGACCGCCGAACTGCTCGGATTTGACGACGTCGCCGAGAATTCGCTCGATGCGGTCAGCGACCGTGACTTCGCGATCGAGTACTGCGCCACGGCGAGCCTGGTGATGATGCACCTGTCGCGCATAGCCGAGGAGCTGGTGCTCTGGTCGTCGGCGCAGTTCGACTTCATCACCCTGCCCGACCGCTTCTGTACCGGTTCGTCGATCATGCCGCAGAAGAAGAATCCCGACGTGCCCGAACTGGTGCGCGGCAAAAGCGGCCGCGTCTACGGTCACCTGGTGTCGCTACTGACGCTGATGAAATCGCAGCCGCTGGCCTACAACAAGGACAACCAGGAGGACAAGGAACCGCTGTTCGACACCGTCGACACGGTCAAGGACTCACTGCGGGCCTTCGCCGACATGCTGCCGGAACTGGGCATCAATGCCGAACGGATGCGTGCCGCCGCACGCCAGGGTTTTGCCACGGCGACCGACCTGGCCGATTACCTGGTACGCCAGGGAATGCCGTTCCGTGACGCCCATGAGGTGGTGGGCAAAGCGGTACGCCTTGGGGTCGAGAGTGGCCGTGACCTGGCCGATATGACGCTCGAGGAGTTACAGCGCTTCTCACCGACCATCAGCGCCGATGTCTTCGACGTGCTGTCGCTGGAGGGCTCGGTCGCCGCGCGTGACCACCTCGGCGGCACCGCACCGGCGCAGGTACGCGCCGCAACGCAGCGCGCGCACGCCTGGCTCGACGCACAGCAGGAAGAATGAAACCGGGGGCGCCGCGGACGCGACGCCCCCTGTCGATCACTTGACCTTGGCTTCGATCGAGTCGGACTTGCCCTTGTTGTCGACCCAGCTCAACTTCACCGTGTCGCCGGGCTTGGCGCCCTTGAACTTGAACGCCAGGTAGGGGTTTTTCGACACCGCCGGGCCCCACTGCGCCGTCATCACCACC
>QNFN01000061.1 GCA_003645555.1 Gammaproteobacteria bacterium
GGACACGGATGTCCTCGACCAGGTGCTGGATGTGCTCTGGCGGATCGCCAGTCAGTTTCGAGACCGTCAGGGCGACGCCAAAGTTGACGAACGCACCGATAGCACCAAAGGCGTTCGGCTCGATACCGAGGAACCAGTTCGGCTTCATGTCACCCAGGAACGCGGTGCTCTTCACGAACATGATGCCCTTGTGCTGGAACACGTAGAGCATGGTGATCGTGATGCCCGAGATCATGCCGAGGATGGCGCCTTCGCGATTCACGTGAATCGAGAAGATACCCATCATCAGCGCCGGGAAGATCGACGATGCGGCCAGACCGAATGCCAAGGCTACCGTGCCGGCTGCGAAGTCCGGTGGATGGATGCCCAGGTAACCGGCCATGGCGATGGCGCCAGCCATGGCGACACGTGAAGCCAACAGCTCCTGCTTCTCATTGATGCCCTTCATGAACACGCCCTTGAGCAAGTCATGCGAGACCGAAGAAGCGATCGCCAGCAGCAGGCCCGCCGCGGTTGACAGCGCAGCGGCCAGGCCACCAGCCACCACGATGGCAATGACCCAGTTCGGCAGACCCGCAATCTCCGGGTTCGCAAGAACCATGATGTCGCGGTCGACCTTGACCAACTCATTGCCCTTCCAGCCGTACTCGGCCGCCTTGTCGCCAAGGCCCTTCTCGTCGTAGTACTGGATGCGGCCGTCGCCGTTCTTTTCCTCGTACTTCAACAGGCCGGTCTTCTCCCAGTTCTTGAACCACTGCGGAGCGTCGGCATAGGCCAGGTTGCCCGTCGGGGAACCGATCTCACCGATCTGGATGGTGTTGGTCAGGTTCAGGCGAGCCATGGCACCAACCGCCGGGGCGGTGGTGTAGAGGATCGCGATGAAGACCAGCGCCCAACCAGCGGAGGTACGTGCGTCACGCACCTTCGGCACGGTGAAGAAGCGGATGATGACGTGCGGCAGGCCAGCGGTACCGATCATCAGGGAGAACGTGTAGGCGACCATGTTGGTCGTGCTCAACCTGAATTTATCGGAGTAACTACCGAAGCCCAGTTCCGTCAGCACCTGGTCGAGACGATCGAGCAGGAAGGTCCCGCTGCCGTCCGCCATCGTGCTGCCGAGACCCAGCTGCGGAATCGGGTTGCCGGTCAACTGCAGCGAGATGAAGATCGCCGGGATGGTGTAGGCGGTGATCAGCACGCAGTACTGGGCAATCTGGGTGTAGGTAATACCCTTCATGCCGCCGAGCACGGCGTAGATGAACACGATGCCCATACCGATGTAGAGGCCACCTTCATAGCTCACCTGCAGGAAGCGGGAGAACGCTACGCCGATACCCTTCATCTGGCCGATAACGTAAGTCACCGAGGCGATGATCAGGCAGACAACCGCGACAATGCGGGCCCCCTGCGAGTAGTACCGCTCACCGATGAATTCCGGCACCGTAAACTTGCCGAACTTACGCAGGTACGGGGCCAGCAGCATCGCCAGCAGCACGTAGCCGCCGGTCCAGCCCATCAGGAAGACCGCGCCACCGTAGCCAAAGAAGGCAATCAGGCCAGCCATCGAGATGAACGACGCCGCGGACATCCAGTCAGCCGCCGTGGCCATACCGTTTGCGACCGGGTGAATGCCTTTACCAGCGACGTAGAACTCGCTGGTGGTACTGGCACGTGCCCAGATCGCGATGCCGATGTAGAGCGCGAAGGTCGCGCCTACGACGACATAGGTCATAGTTTGTAGATCCATGATTCGCTATCTCCCCACTCAGTCTTCTGCGACGCCGTGTTCTTCATCCAGTTTTGCCATCTGCTTTACGTAGATGAAAATCAGGACCAAGAACGTGTATATGGAACCCTGCTGCGCAAACCAGAAACCGAGCTTGTAACCGCCGATTTGGATTGCGTTCAGTTGCTCCACAAGGATGATGCCGAACAGGTAGGAAACGACGAACCAGACTACAAGCAGGATCGAGACGATCCTGATGTTCGCTTTCCAATACGCTGCGGCAGAGGCGTTTAGAGTCATATGACTAATCCTCCTCACTACTTAAACGTTGTTGCAATATTGCCGGTGAGTACGCCACGCGATTCCATGCCACCAGGCTTTCTCACGTGGCGCCCTAAAACTGTTGGTCCCTCAACCAGGACGACCCACCGACGATCTTATTAGCAGGAACCGGGCCACTACTGATAGTTACATATAACTCATTGTTTTTTCATGCTATTGCGCGCAATTCCCTGGACGCTGCAACGCAGTATGTTACCCGATGTAACGGCATCAGCCGGGCCAGGTAACAATTCATTGTTACCCTGGGTAACACTTTTCGGATACTGTCGGTGACCGAACCGGGTCCCGGCGCCTCTTAGCAGGCTGTTGAAATTCGCTCAGATGAGCGCGAGACAAGGAAAAATGGGCCGATAAAGCGCAGTTTACTGGAGTAAATGAGCATTTTGAGGCCAATTTTGACGCCGGATCGTGCCAGCTGAGTAGAATTTCAACGGCCTGTTAGGGAACCTCTGATCAATTCATGAACTCGTATCTGGCGCCCAGAATATCCAGCTTTTTCGTTGCAAAGCTGCGCAATAGCTAGCTATTACGTGCGTTTTGCGCCTCAAATCTGAACATCCTGCATCACCATCTACTTCGTCCAGAATTAATCAGAGGTTCCTTAGCTGCTGCCGTCGAAGGCCTCGCGTGCCTGTTGCCGTGCCGCCTCGTTGGCGGCCAGCAACCGGTAGGCGTAGTAAGTCTTGAAGATGTTGGCCACGTAGTTGACCGTCTCACGCCCGATCTTCTGCGCCACCACCACCTCGACCTGACCAAACCAGGTATCGGGATCAAGGCCGCGCTCGGCGGCCTCCCGCCGCAGCCGGTTGATACGTGACGGGCCGGCGTTGTAGGCCGCGATCGCGAACAGCGTCTGGTTGAGTTCATCGACACCCGGGTCGCTGAAGTAGCGGTCGATCAGGTCACGCAGGTACTTGGTGCCAGCATGGACGTTGGGCTCGAGCTTGCTGATGTCGCCAACACCGAGAGCCCAGCCGGTCTTCGGCATCACCTGCATGATGCCGACCGCGCCCGCGGGGCTCCTGACCCGGTGATCGAGACGCGATTCCTGGTAGCCCTGAGCCAAGGTCAGCAGGTAATCAAGCTCGTAGCGATCGGCATAGCGGCGGAAGATGTCATCGACCGCGTCAAAACGCAGCCGTGCGCTCCCGGCCACGGCGTCGCGCACGAATCGAGTACTCTCGGTGTAACGGTTGATCACCGTATTGCCGAACAACGTGCCCTGACGATGCTTGCGGGCGAAGGCGTCGACCTCGGCCTTCAGCAACGGGCTCTCCTTGCGCATCATCCAGCCGAAGTCACCGCCGCTGTTGATCGCAATCTCCGGATGCAGCACCAGGTTGGGAAACACCCTGGCCCAGAGCCGTGCCTTGTAGTCGTCGACCACGATTAACCCGAGCAGGCCAGCATCGACCAACTCCATCAGGTCGGCATCCTGCAGGTACTCGGGCACCGCGACCAGGCGGATGGGTGGACGGCCTTGGTCACGGAATCGCCCGTTCAGCGCCAGCAGATGCTCGTAATAGCTCGACGAAGGCCGCACGTGGACCACACGGTCAGCGAGATCCTCCGGCGTCACCAGCGATGGACTGGCTGGACCCGTGACCACGATCTCACTGACATCGCGAATGAACGGTGCCGAGAAATCGGCTTCTGCCAACCGGCCGGGGGTAATCGTCAGCGCCGCCACCGCGAGATCCCCACGCCCCTCGTTCAGGGCCGGGATCAGGTCGTCACGCGTGGGCGGAACAAAAACGACATGGGTTTTCAGATGGCGCTGTGCAGGCTTGTACTTGCCGTTGAGATAGCGCTCGAAGGCGAGCAACATCTCGGCAGCAATACCCTGCGGCTGCCCGTCCCGAATGAAGTAGTGGGTTTGTGTAGGCACCACCAGAGCACGGATGACACGCCGTTCGAGCAGGCCATCGAGATCGCCCCACCAAGGCCGCTCCATGAGGCCACCAAACCTGGGTACCGTGACCGGCTGCTCGATAATTTTCTCGGCAGCACTATTAGTCGAGGTGGCTCGGACGGTCGGCGAAGTATCGCCCGCCGGCAATGCCGTCTCGTCACGGCTGCATGCGGCAACCAGCAAAAAGCAGAGCAACAGACCACCCAGGCGCAATAGCAAGACTACCCACCCGAGCACTACCAGCATCACTCTTCGCGCCGGTTGACCGGAGCCACGGGGGCAAGCACGTGGGCGCGAACAGTCGCGTGTCGTACTGGTGCTCTCGAAACAGGCACTGGCGACACCGACTGGGCAGGGCAGGACATCAGGTTTCGCTCCCGTAATACCAAAGGAACCTCTGATCTATTCATGGACTCGTACCTTGAGCCTGAAATGCCCGGCTTCCACGTTGCAAACCTTCGCAATAGCTCGCTATTGCGTGCGCTTTGCGCCTTGAACCCGAACATTTCAGATCGCAATCTACTTCGCCCAGAATAAATCAGAGGTTCCCAAAAAAGGTAACGGCGCCTGGATCACACACCTCCCCTCACATCTTGCAGCGTCGGCTAAGCTTGGAGTCACTAGAGCACCTTGTCCATCGTGGACCACCCACCATCAGGCGCCGCCTGCCACCCACTCGACTCAAGATCTGGAACATCCATTGCAAACAGCCCCCGGATGGCGCCGCCTGCTGCGCGGCATCCTGATTCTCGGCAGCCTGCTTATCGCCTTGCTGGCGGTCATCGCCCTGGTACGTTTCAAAATCGACCTCTCGCCCCAGAGAGAGACCGTGGCCGCCTTGCTCAGCGAAACCCTCGGTCGCCCGGTGGCCATCGACGGCCCGATCGGTCTGGCCACGTCCCTGTGGCCGGCGATCAGCGTCCACGGCGTGCGTATCGGCAACCCGCCCGGGTTCGATAACGGTGATTTTGCCAGCCTGGAACTCGCGCGACTCGAAATCGGGTTGTTGCCACTGGCATTTGGCAACGTCCACGTTCGCGACATCACCCTCACCGGCCTCACCGTGAACCTGCGCGAAAACCAGGCCCGACAGGTCAACTGGGCCCTCCGGCCAGGTGAAACCCCGAAGTCCGAACCGAACCCGACGGCTGGTGGCGATGACGACCCGCAGACCTATCAACTCACCGGTGCCTCCCTGATGCTCGACGACCTCATCGTGGAACGGGTCACGGTCACCTACCAGGATCCCGAAATGGATGCCCCGCATGAGTTCGAACTCACGCGACTGACTGGAAGTGCGCGCCAAGGTGAACCGCTGGCGCTCGACTTCGATGGCCACCTGCTACGACAGAGTTTCACAGGACATGTCGAGCTCGCCTCTCTGAAAGAGTTCCTACTCGAGAGCCGCACCTGGATTGAGCTTCAACTGACCATTGCCGAGACCGACCTGGCCATGTCGGGTGCACTCGATGTCACAACCGCTGTGCCGTCGGCACGCCTGGACCTGAGTATTGCCGGGGCCTCGCTCGACAGCCTGAACTCGCTCACCGGTCTCGACCTGCCACCGTTCAGGGACTACCGGGGAGCCACCCGGATGAGCCACCAGGAGCAACGCCTGACGCTGGATGATTTTTCACTCCGCGTAGGCAGTTCGGAGCTCAAGGGCTCAGTCATCATCGGGGAGGAGGCGACGCGAAAACGACTCCTTGCCCAATTCACCGCACCGCGCTTGCAACTGGCCGATTTTGCTCTCGGGACCTGGTCCGCCGAACCGGAACAGGGCACCGGATCGCCCGATGATTCAACGGCGCCCCCTGCCAGCCAGGTGGACACTCCCGCGCCGCGGGATGGAGCCACCACGGCCAAGACGGATGACACGCCGCCCGAACGACGGCAGGAGCTTGCCGAGCTGATGAGTCCGGAGTTTCTCAAAACGTTGGACTTGCACTTCGAACTGGATGTTGGCCAGGTGCTCGACGGTGACCAGCCGCTTGGTAGCGGCCGACTGGTCGCAACACTCGAGTCTGGTCGGATCACGCTCGACCCACTGACCCTGGGGCTGCCGGGCGGAGCGTTCAATCTCGCCCTGTCACTGAAACCCGGTCACGAAGCCACCGACGCCTCACTGCGGGCCTACGTCGACAACTTCGATTTTGGCCTCATCGTCAAACGCGCCGACCCGGAAAGCGACATGGGCGGTCGATTCAGCCTCGATGTCGATCTGAAGACGCGGGCCTCATCGGTCAGCGAACTGTTCGAGAACGCCAACGGCCACATCGATCTCGCCGCCACGCCGGTGAACCTGCAAGCCGGCATTGTTGACCTGTGGGCAGTCAACCTGCTCTCTGCCATCGCCACCAACAGCAGCAAGGAGCCGTCACGGATCAACTGCATCATCAGCCAACTGACCCTACGCGATGGCATCCTGATCCCGGAGACGTTCGTCATCGACACTTCTAAGATCCGCATCTGCGGTAAGGGAGAAGCCGATTTCAAGGCCCGTGAGCTTGCCTTCAACATCGCCCCTCGGGCGAAGAAACCGGAGTTTTTCAGCCTGGCGACGCCGTTCAAGATGCACGGCAGTTTTACTGACTTCAGCATGGGTATCGACCTTCCCGGGCTGGTCGGTACGTCGATCAGTTTCATTACCAGCCCGTTGCACGTGCCACTCCGTCGATTGGGCAAGACGGGAGCCATCCCCACAGACGGCAGCGACATCTGTCAGGTCGAGCTCAACCAGGCCACGCGCGTGGTCCAGCCGACGCCCGGATGCCGGAATTCTGCGTCGGCTCCGCCAACAGACGACGCGCCCTCTGACAGGTACTAATACCCGGTTTTCCAGTATCCAGATCGTACACAAGCAAACGGGGCCAGCTGGCCCCGTTTGCATTGTCAGCTGCAGGAGCGCTGCCCCTGTGCGGCTTACTGTTGGTGAACGTAGGTGCCCGGGGCGTCGCACAACACCTTGTAGCCCTTGCGTGCGTTGCCAGCCTTCGGCGGCTTGACCTGATTGCCGTCGTGCTCGCCAAGCCACGCCGCCCAGGTCGGCCACCACGAGCCGTCACGCTGCTCGGCACGATCTTTCCATGTCTCGGAGTCGAGCGTCTCGCCACCCGCCTCGCGGGTCTGGACCTCGTGGCTGCGACGCGGGTGCTCCGGACCGCAGATTATCCCGGCGTTGTGACCGCCGGTGGTCAGGCAGAAGGTGACCTCGGACTCAGGCGCCAGGCCATGGTACTTATAGACCGAAATCCACGGCGCGACGTGGTCGGTCGAGGTGCCGACGACGAACATCGGGACGGTGATGTCGCTAATCGAGACCGGCTTGCCATCGACCTCGAAACGGCCCTCGGCCAGGTCGTTGTTGAGAAACAGCTTGCGCAGGTACTCGGAGTGCATCTGGTAGGGCATGCGCGTGCCATCGGAGTTCCACGACATCAGGTCGTTCATGAACTCCTCCTTGCCGAGGTAGTACTTGTCGACCATTGGAATCCAGATCAGATCATTGGAGCGCAGCGCCTGGAACGAACCGCCCATGTACTTGCTGTCGAGGAAACCTTCCATGTGCATAAGGTCGTCGAGTGCCTTGAGCTGGCTGTCGTTGACGAACATGCGGATCTCGCCGCCGTCGATAAAATCGGACTGCGAGGCAAAGAAGGTCAGCGACTTCAAGCGCTCATCGCCGTCACGCGCCATGGTGGCCGCCGCGATCGACAGCATGGTGCCGCCGATGCAGTAGCCGACGCCGTGGATCTTGCGCTTGGGCACGATCGCCGAGACCGCATCGAGGGCCGCCATGACACCGAGTTTCAGGTAGTCATCCATGGTCACGTCGCGATCATCTTCGCTCGGGTTGAGCCACGAGATCATGAACACGGTGTGGCCCTGCTCAACCAGGTACTTGACCATCGAGTTCTTCGGCGACAGGTCGAGGATGTAGTACTTCATAATCCACGCCGGCACGATCAGGATCGGCTCGGCAGCGACGGTCTCGGTCTGCGGCGAATACTGGATCACCTCAATCAGCCGGTTACGGTAGACCACCTTGCCCTCGGTGACCGCGACACCCTGGCCAGGGATGTAGTCCTCGTGGACCGGGGGCTTGGTCTTGTTGAGGTTGTCCATGACATCCTCGAGCGCCTTGGCCGTGCCACGCACCAGGTTCTGGCCCTTTTCGTCATGAATCGCCTGCAACACGTCGGGGTTGGTCAGCGGGTAGTTCGATGGCGACATGGCCGCCAGCAACTGCGAGGTCATGAACGAAAAAACCGCCTCGTGCTCTTCGGCCAGGCCGGGCAGCCCCTGGGTCATGGAATCGATCCAGTTCTCGACCATCAGGTAGGACTGCGACATCACGTTGAACGGCCAGGTCTGCCAGGCATCGGAAGCGAAGCGCCGATCGCCTTTCCTGGCCTCGAACGGCGACTGGGTACCGGGCTGGAACGGTGCGGTCATCACGTAGCGGAACATCTCCGTGGTTTTGTTGACCGCGTCCTGGGCCAGGTCGCCGAGCTTGCCCGGGTTGACGGCCA
>QNFN01000062.1 GCA_003645555.1 Gammaproteobacteria bacterium
AGCGACATCGCCGCGGTATCGAAACGCTTGTAGATCACCTCGACCGACTCGACCTCGTCGAGCGGTACCGGCTCGCGGTCCTCGACCAGGGCAAGCAGGTCGCGCAGCGAGCAGGCCGGGCGCGTGTTGACCAGCTCGGCGTAGACCCGGTAGTCGGCTGCGTCACCACTGCGCACCGCCTTCTGCAGGGTGCCGATGACGTCCGGGTTGTAGGCGTGGTACTCGGTGTCGTGAACGTACTTGAGCAAGCC
Organism: Gammaproteobacteria bacterium; assembly: GCA_003645555.1. Classification (GTDB taxonomy): domain Bacteria; phylum Pseudomonadota; class Gammaproteobacteria; order QNFN01; family QNFN01; genus QNFN01. Next base: position 252 of record QNFN01000062.1, read on the forward strand.
GCCGGCCTCCACCTGTTTGCGCACGTTCCAGGCACGTCCCGCCATCACCCGGCTGTCGGCCTCGAGGTCAGTGAAGCCCATGCCTTGCAGGCGACAGGTGGTGCCAGTAAAGCAGAGATCGACCACGTCGAGGTGCAGCCCGACGGCCTCGAACAGCTGCGCGCCACGGTAGCTGGTGATGGTCGAGATGCCCATCTTCGACAGGATCTTGTACAGCCCCTTGTTGACCCCCTTGCGGTACTGGCGTGCCACCCTGGCCAAATCGCTGACAACGATCTCGCCGGTGTCGACCATGTCCTGTAGCACCTCGTTGGCGAGGTAGGGGTAGACCGCGGTCGCACCGTAGCCGATCAGGACGGCGAAGTGGTGTGGGTCACGCGCGGTGCCAGTATCGACCACCAGGTTGGCGTCGCAGCGCAATCCCTCACGCACCAGTCGATGGTGCACTGCGCCGGTAGCCAGCAAGGCATGCACCGGCAACCGCTCGGCGGAGATATCGCGGTCGCTGAGAATCAGTACCACCTTGCCACCACGCACCGCCGCCACCGCCTGTTCGCAGATGGCGTCGAGCGCCGCGCGCAGGGTGCCGTCGATCGGGTAGGTCAGGTCGATACGTTCCTGGGCATAGTCGGGATCGGTCACGTCGAGCAGCGCCTGGAAGCGCGCCTCGGAAAGCACTGGAGATTCGACCACCAGCCGCTTGGCGTGGGCCTCGGTCTCCTCGAACAGGTTCTTTTCGGTGCCGAAGATGGTCTCCAGCGACATCACGATCTGCTCGCGTAGCGGATCGATCGGTGGGTTGGTGACCTGCGCGAACTGCTGGCGGAAGGAGTCGTAGAGCGAGCGCACGCGACCGGAAAGGACTGGCAGCGGAGTGTCGTCACCCATCGAGCCAATGGCCTCCTGGCCGGTCTGGGCGAGCACGCGCAGCACTTGGTCACGCTCCTCGAAACTGACCTGGAACTGCTTCTCGTAACTGCGCAGCATCTTCTTGTCGAGCGGCTCGAGCACCGGGCGCTGCTCGATGTAGGCCGGCTTGAGCGTGCGTGCATGAGCACCCAGCCACTTCTTGTAGGGTTGGCGCCGGCTCAGCAGGTCACTGACCTCTTTCGGGTAGATCACCTCGCCGGTCTCGGTGTCGGCGGCGAGCATCTGACCCGGCTTCAGGCGGCCGTTGACCACCACGTCGGCCGGGTCGTAATCGTAGACGCCAATCTCCGACGCCAGCGTGATGACCCGGTCGCGGGTGATGACAAAGCGTGCCGGGCGCAAGCCATTACGGTCGAGGACACAGGCGGCATGGCGGCCGTCGGTCAGCACAATCCCCGCCGGACCGTCCCACGGCTCCATATGCATGGAGTGATACTCATGAAAGGCGCGCACGTCGGCATCCATCAGGTCGACGTTCTGCCACGCCGGCGGGATCAGCAGGCGCATGGCACGGAAGATGTCCATGCCTCCGGCCAGCATCCCCTCGAGCATGTTGTCGAGGCTGAATGAATCGGAACTGGTCATGTCGACCAGCGGAGTGACCGCCGACATGTCGATCAGCGGCGAGTCGAACTTGTAGCCCCGCGCCAACGACCAGTTGCGGTTGCCCTGGATGGTGTTGATTTCACCGTTGTGTGCCAGGAAGCGAAACGGCTGCGCCAGCCGCCACTGCGGCAGGGTGTTGGTCGAGAAGCGCTGGTGAAAGACACACAGCTTGGCCTCGAGCCGCTCGTCCTTCAGGTCGGGGTAGAAGGTCGGCAGGTTGGCCGGCATCACCAGCCCCTTGTAAGAGATGACCCGTGCCGACAGGCTGGCGACGTAGAAGTGGTTGCCGGCACCGCCGCAGGCCTTTTCGGCCTGGCGCCGGGCAACGAACAGGGCGCACTCGAAGGCATCGCCGTCGAGACCCTCGGGGGCGTTGACGAACACCTGTTCAATAATCGGCAACGTTGCCAGCGCCTCCTCGCCGCAGGCCGAGGTGTCGACCGGGACCACGCGCCAACCGGCCACCACCAGCTGTTGCGCGACCAGCGCTGCTTCGACATCGGCACGCCCGGCAGCCACGTCGGCCCCGAGGCCGTGGAAGACCACGCCGACACCGTAGACTGCGGCCAGTTCGATACCGGCGTCGGCGGCCACGGCCCGCAGGAAGTTGTCAGGCTTGCTCAGCAGCAGCCCGCAACCGTCGCCGCTCATGCCATCGGCGGCCACGGCGCCACGGTGTGTCATGCGGGTCAGGGCACGGATCGCCGAGCGCACGATGTGGTGGCTGAAGACGCCATCCATCTGCGCAATCAGGCCGAAGCCGCAACTGTCGTGCTCGAACTCGGGCCGGTAGAGCCCGGGGTGGTCGTCGTGACGTGTTGGTTCGCTCATGCATTTCGCCTCGTGATCACGGCGTGGCGGGCCTATGCGTTGCGCCCGCCCGGGAGCGCACCGTGGCCAACACGGCGGCGCGTACTCCCTGGATATCGTGCCTACGCAGGTCAGCCAGCCCCTCTACGGGGCCCGCTATTCGCGGACAAAAGGCCGCACAGTATAGCGTCGTGGGCACTTTGTCGACAAACGCCGGCGCCGGCTCAGCCGCCGCGCGGGTTGCGCGGGCCGACGGTTATGGTGACCATCCGCGCCGGATCGACGCGACGCTTGAGGGCGTCGGCAACCTGCCCCCGGTCAATCGCCTCGATGCGCTCGATGAAGCGGTCGAGGTAGTCGAGCGGCAGGCCGTAGAAGCCGATCATGGCAAGGTAACCGACCTGCTTGCCGTTGCTGTCGATACGCATCGGGAAACCGCCGGTGATGTTGCGCCGGGAAAAGGCGAACTCGTCGTCCGTCGGCCCTTCGGCGATGTAGCGCTCGAGGTTGTCGGCCACCAGCGCCAGCGCCTCGGCGGCCTGATCGCTGCGCGTCTGCAGCAGCACCTGGAATGGACCAGCCTGGCGCATCGGCAGGAAGTAGCTCGACACGCTGTAGGCGAGGCCACGCTCCTCGCGCACCTCCTGGCTCAGGCGCGAAGTCAGCCCGCTGCCACCGAACGAATGGTTGCCGAGGTAGAGCGCAAAGTAATCGGGGTCCCCGCGGCGGATGCCGGGCTGGCCGACCATGACGTGAGTCTGTGCCGACGGGTAATCGACATGCATGCTGATCGGGACCAGTAACTTTGGAACTTGCGGCAGGTCGGGGGCTTTTTCACCTGCGCTCAAACCGGCGGTGATCCGCTCGGCAAGCGCCTCGGCAGCGGTCCGGTCGAGGTCGCCAACGATCGCGACCAGCGCATTTCGCGCCACGTAATACTGCTCGAAATGGGCGGTCACATCGTCCCGCGTCAGGGCCGCGATGCTCTCCGGAGTGCCGTTCGGCGGATTGCCGTAGGGGTGGTCATCGTACAGAGCGCGGTAAAACGCCTTTCTCGCCAGCGCACCCGGGGATTGCTGCTCGCCCTGCAGGGCGATCTGCATCTGGCCGCGCAGCCGCTCGAGTGCGTCCGCCGGGAACGTCGGCTGCCCGAGGATGGTCGCCAGCAACTCGAGTGCCGGGTCGAGCAGCGTCGGATCGGTCAGGCTGCGCAGCGTAACCACCGCCATGTCGCGTTCGGCACCGTGGCCAAAGCGGGCACCGAGTCCCTCGAAGGCCGCCGCGATGCCGTCGGCGTCGAACGTCCCCGCCCCCTCGCCAAGCAGTTCACCGGTCATCTGGGCGATGCCGTAGCGCGTGCCATCCCGGGCGCTGCCGGCGTCGAAAACTACCCGGATGTCGATCATCGGCAGAGCGTCGGTGGCGATGAACAGCACCCGTGCCCCTCCGGAGGTGGTCCACGCCTGGATCTCCGGGGCGGCCGCCAGAGGAGCGGCCAGCATCAGGGCCAGGGCGGCGAACGGGGCGCGCAGTGTGGTCAGGATGTTACTGGACATCGCGGCTCTCCCCGTTGGCCTCACCGGCGGCTGCCGAGTCACTCTGGCCTCCTTCCTCCGGCGCCTCGGTGACGATCGGCAGCGGTTCGAGGACCGCGACCGTCAGGGTGTCATCAACGAAGTACTTGCGGGCCGCCTGCTGCAGCTGTTCCGGGGTCACGGCGTTGACCCGTTCGACGTAGGCATCGAGTTGCTCCCAGCCGAGGCCGACGGTCTCGAGAGTGCCGATCTGCATCGCCTGGTAGAAGACCGAATCGCGCTCATAGACCTTGCCCGCGACCACCTGAGCCTTGATCCGTGCCAACTCATCGGCCGCCACCGGCTCTTCCTGCAGGCGTCGCACCTGGTCGCGCAACGCCTGTTCGAGCACGCCGACATCGTGGCCATCGGCCGGCGTGCCGTCGAGCAGAAACAGCCCCGGCAACCGACCGTGCAACGAGTAACCGGCCCCGGCGCTGGCGGCAATAGCGCTGCCACGCACCAGTTCACGGGCCAGGCGCGCACTGTTGCCGCCGTCGAGAATCCCGGCCAGCACCTCCAGCGCGTAGGCATCGTCAGTCTCGTCCGCGCTGCCCAGCACCGGAACCTTGTAGCCCATGACCAGGTAGGGGAGCTCGGCCGGCAGGCGTACCGTCAGCCGCCGGGTGCCCTGCTGGGTGATCTCGGTACGTGGCTTCGGGGGCACGATGATGCCCGGATTGAGCGGGCCGAAGTACTTCTGCGCCAGGGCGTGGACCGCTTCCGGGTCGATATCGCCGACCACCACGAGGGTGGCATTGTTCGGCGCATACCACTGCCGGTACCAGGCCTGCAGATCCTCGATGCGCAGACTCTGGAGATCGTCCATCCAGCCGATCACCGGGTTGCGGATCGGGCTGGTCAGGAAGGCGGTGGCGTTGAACCGCTCGTAGGTGAGCGCCGTCGGGCTGTCCTCGGTGCGCAACCGGCGCTCCTCCATGACCACCCGTACTTCTTTGGCTAACTCCTCCGGGTCGAGCACCAAACCGCGCATGCGGTCAGCCTCGAGCTCGAAAGCGGTCTCCAGCCGCGAGCGCTCCAGGGTCTGGAAGTAGGCGGTGTAATCACGACTGGTGAAGGCATTCTCGCGACCGCCGAGTTCGGCGATACGGCGTGAAAACTCGCCGGCGGGGACCTTCTCCGTACCCTTGAACATCATGTGCTCGAGCACGTGGGAGGCGCCGGTGATGCCATCGTGCTCGTAGCTCGAACCGACCTTGTACCAGACCTGCGAAACCACCACTGGCGCTCGGTGGTCCTCCTGGACCAGCAGGTGCAGGCCGTTGTCCAGGGTGAATTCGTGCACTTTCGGTGCCGCGGCGAGGCCGACCGGAAGAAGGCCCAGGGCCAGCAGTGTGATCCGTGCGAGCATGCTTTGTTCCTACATTCCAATGGGTACCGCCGTGCTTACGAGGCACTGACGGGGGTGCTAGGATACCGGCTCCGCGGGCCCCTACGGGCACCGCGCCGACCACCGTAAGACACTCACGCCGATGTTTGGTTTCAAGGACAAGCCGTCCGCACCCGAGACGACCGAAACGCCCCGGCGCGGTCTGTTCGCCCGCCTGCGTGAACAGCTGGGCAAAACCCGCCGTGGGCTGACCGGCGGCCTCGCCACCCTGTTCCAGGGTCGGCAAATCGATGACGACCTGCTCGAGGAACTTGAAACCCGCCTGCTGCTGGCCGACGTCGGCATCGATGCCACGCGCCCGATCATCGCCGACCTGACTGCTCGCCTCAAGCACCACCAGCTGACCGATGGCACGGTGCTGGTCGCTGCATTGCGCGAAGAGATGGAAGCGATTCTCGATCCCGTCACTCGTCCACTGGTGACCACCACAGCGGACGGCGCCACCTTCGTGGTCCTGATGATCGGCGTCAACGGCGCCGGCAAGACCACCACCATCGGCAAGCTGGCGCGACACTTTCAAGCCGAAGGCCGCTCGGTGATGCTGGCGGCCGGTGACACTTTCCGCGCCGCGGCTGTCGAACAGTTGCAGGCCTGGGGCCAGCGCCACGACGTGCCGGTGATCGCGCAGCAGACCGGTGCCGACAGTGCCTCGGTCGTCTTCGACGCCTTGCAGGCGGCGCGGGCACGCAACATCGACGTGCTGATCGCCGACACCGCCGGCCGCCTGCACACCCAGTCGAACCTCATGGAAGAGCTGAAAAAGGTAGTCCGGGTGCTGCGCAAGCTCGACCCGTTGGCACCGCACGAGGTGATGCTGGTGGTCGACGCCGGCACCGGCCAGAACGCACTGGTCCAGGCGCGGCAGTTCAACGCCACCGTCGGCCTGACCGGCATCACCCTGACCAAGCTCGATGGCACCGCCAAGGGGGGCATCGTGCTGGCGATCGCGCGCGAACTCGGCGTGCCGATCCGCTTCATCGGCATCGGCGAACAGGCCGAAGACCTGCGCCCGTTCGACGGTCACGAGTTCGTCGCCGCCCTGCTCGACCTCGAAGCGGAGTGATGCGGCCAATACGATGATCCACTTCGACCGCGTCCACAAACATTATCCTGGAGGTCACGAGGCGCTGAAGGACGCCTCCTTCCGCATCGAACCCGGCGAACTGGTCTTCCTGACCGGCCACTCCGGTGCCGGCAAGAGCACGCTGCTGAAGCTGATCGCGCTGATCGAGCGCGTCAGCCAGGGACAGCTGGTGGTCGACGGTGAGAACCTGACCAGCATGCGCCGCAATCGCATCCCCTACCTGCGCCGGCGGCTCGGCATCATCTTTCAGGATCACCACCTGCTCTACGACCGCACGGTATTCGACAACGTCGCGCTACCGCTGGTGATCAGCGGCGTTTCACATCAGGAGATTAGCCGCCGCGTGCGCGCCGCATTGGACAAGGTCGGGCTGCTCGGCAAGGAGCGTCTCTACCCGATCACGCTGTCGGGTGGCGAACAGCAGCGGGTCGGTATTGCCCGTGCGGTAGTGCACAAACCGGTGCTGTTGATCGCCGACGAGCCGACCGGCAACCTCGACCCCGAACTGGCGCAAGAGATCATGAAGCTGTTCCTGCTGTTCAACCAGGTCGGCGTCACCGTGCTGATCGCCACCCACGCCCTCGACCTGGTGCGTGCCCTCGGGCGGCGGGTCCTGCACCTCGACCATGGTCGTCTTGACGAGGCGATGGTGACAACACGATGACGGTGCTCGAGCGCAAGCCGCCACCCGACCGTCCGCGGCGCCGCAACGCGCCGCGCCCGGCGAACGGGAACAGTCATTCACGAACGTTGCCAAGCCCAAAGGCCTACCTACTGCGGCACGCCGAGGTGCTGGTCTCGAGCCTCGGCCGATTGTGGCGCAACCCGGTCGCCAGCCTGATGACCGTCGCCGTAATCGGTATCGCACTGGCACTCCCGGCCGGGCTGCACCTGTTGCTGGAAAATGCGCGTGTACTCAGCGGCGGCTGGGACGGCTCGACCCAGGTGTCGCTGTTCCTGCGTCGCGAACTGCCGGCAGCCGAATCGAAACGGCTCGCGGCGGCGTTGCTGAAGCGGCCCGAGATCACTGAAACGACACTGATCCCGCGCGCCGAGGCACTGGAGGAATTCCGTGCCCTGTCCGGCTTCGGTGGCGCCCTCGACGCCCTTGACGACAACCCGTTGCCAGACGTCATCGTCGTGCGACCGGCCGCGACTCACGCCACACCGAAGGCGGTCGAGAAACTGGTCGCCGACCTCGCCGTCGAACCGGGGGTCGAGCATGCCCGACTCGACATGCAGTGGGTCAAGCGGCTCTATGCGCTGATGGAGATCGTCCGTCGTGGTGTCGAGGTGGTCGCGCTACTGCTCGGCCTGGCCGTGCTGCTGGTGGTCGGCAACACCATCCGCCTCGATATCCAGAACCGCCGCCGTGAGATCGAGGTGGTCAAACTGATCGGTGCCACCGACGCCTTCATCCGTCGCCCGTTCCTTTACAGCGGCGCCTGGTACGGGCTTCTCGGAGGGTTCACCGCCTGGCTGCTGGTCAGCACCGCCTTGTGGGCGACCGGCGGTCCGGTACAACAGCTGGCCCTGCTCTACCAGAGCCAGTTCCGGCTGATATCGGCCGACGCCACCACCGTGCCGGCACTGCTCGTCGGTGGCGCCCTGCTCGGCCTGCTCGGCTCATGGCTCGCGGTCGGACGCCACCTGGAGGCGATCGAGCCAAACTAAGGAACCTCTGATCAAGTCATGAACTCGTATCTGGCGCCCAGAATGTCCAGCTTTTTCGTTGCCAAACTTCACAATAGCTAGCTATTACCGCCTCAAATCTGAACATTCTGCATCACCATCTACTTCGTCCAGATTTAATCAGAGGTTCCCTGACCGGCGA
>QNFN01000063.1 GCA_003645555.1 Gammaproteobacteria bacterium
ACCCCGGCCGAAGCCGGGGTTTCGGACTCTCTGGCGTACTGCCGGTCAGTCGTCGCCGGAGAAGGCGGTGAGCAGGTGCAGCAGGCTGGTGAACAGGTTGTAGAGGCTGACGTAAAGCGTCGTCGTGGCAAGGATGTAATTGGTCTCGCCGCCGTTCACGATCTGGCTGGTCTGGTACAGGATCAGGCCGCACATCAGCAGTACGAACATGGCCGACACCGCCAGCGACAGCCCCGGCATGCTGAAGAGCATCGCGGCGATGCCAGCGACAAACGCCACCAGGATGCCGGCGAACAGGAAGCCGCCCATGAAGGAGAAGTCCTTCTTGGTCGTCAGCGCATAGCCCGACAGCGCGAGGAAGATCACACCGGTGCCACCGAGAGCGGTCATGACGATCTCCGGACCCTTCGGCAATGACAGGTACATGGTCAGGATCGGACCCAATCCAAAACCGAGCAGCCCGGTAAAAGCGAACACCACACCGAGGCCGGTGGCGGAGTTGGCGGTGCGTGGCAGCACGAACCAGAGCAGACCGAGTGCCCCGAGCGAACAGAAGATGCTGATGCCGGGCGAGACCTGCATGACCATCGCCAGTCCGGCCATGGCGGCGCTGAATACCAGCGTTATCGCTAGCAGGGTATAGGTATTCCGAATCAGCTTGTTGGCTGCGATGCTGCTGACGGCAGCGGTCTGCAGCGGTTGTTCGTAAGTCGCCATGATTTAGCGCAACTCCTTGTTTGACAATAGGTGACGCCATCCGACGTCGCTTGGTAAGACACTATCTAGTCACAGGAGTTCAAGCATACCGTAACCTCCCGGTCACGCAACCGTAGATGGCTTCGGCCAAGATGACCTCCAAAGGTTCACGCGGTATCCTTCGTTGTTCGGAGAGGTGGCTGAGTGGTCGAAAGCGGCGGTCTTGAAAACCGTTGAAGGGCAACCTTCCGGGGGTTCGAATCCCTCCCTCTCCGCAATATCCATAAAACACCGGAACCTGTGTGGCTCGGCGCCAATCTAATGGCGCCAAACCCGGGAGGGGTTCGAACCCGATAGGGGGTTCGACAAGCCAACGCAACGCGTTGGCGCAGAACGTCGCCGTGCAGCGGCAGCGGCCCCGCAGGGGTGAGGGCCGAAGGCCCGAGTAATCCCTCCCTCTCCGCCACTTGTTCAGAGCGCTGAACTTTAGACTTCTCGGCTTTGACGAATCCGTTCACCCAATCTTTACAGTGACGTCCTCCGCCAACCTGACCAGTTCGTCGTAATCGGTCAATCGTGGATCGTCAGGCGCGTACGGAAGCGCATCGATGAAGACCAGCTTCATGCGCCCGGGGCGGGTGCTGCCAGTCGTCGCTCACTCGGCACCGCGGTGTTCGGTGGCATGGTCGCGGCGTCGATCCTGGTGCCGCTGTTCGTACCGGTCTTCTATTCGGTGGTGCAGCGCATCCGCGAAAAGGTCCCCGGCGCAGGCAAGGCGCAGGTCGCCGACGGATCTGCCTGATCACCCAAGATTTCAGGCTACAGACCAACCGCTACGGGACCCGATCGTCCTGCAGCCAGCCTCGTCCAATTATTTTTCAGTTGATTGCTTGAAGCGATTCGGTCCGCCCAACCGGTCTTGTTGACTAGACGGATACCGGATGGATGGCATGAGTACGACACTTGGGAAACTGCCTGGCCTGCCTCGGCCGCACTACTGTTACTGCCAGCTGCCGATGGAACGCCTCCTGGCATGGGTGCGGCGCAAGCAGGCCGGTGCGACAACGGTCGAACTGATGCGGGCGGCACACGATGAGCAAGATCGCGAAATGATTGCCGTGGTGGCGCTGCTCGATGTCGACGAGACGACGCTCGCCGAGGCGATGAGCGATATCAGCTTGCCGGAACACAGTGCGCTGCACTGTCGCGAGGAACTCAAACGCCGGTTGGCCACCGGACAGTCGCCGCGTCGTCGTGGTGTCGCGAGGCTATGGAATCCGACCGCGGCGTGCAGTGCGTTCTGGCGGCACCTCCAGGGCGGTTAGAACAGCGACCAGCGTCGTGTCGCCATCGCCTCGCGCACCCGCTGTTCGGCGAACGCGGTCGCCGCCTGGCGCGGCGTGACGCCGTCGTTTCGGCTGCGCTGCAGGACCTCGGCCGTGTTGGCGCGTACCCGTTCCTCGATCGCCGCGAAGGCGGCGGCCTGGCCGGCACCCCGGTACTCCAGGGCTCCGCAGATGACGCCACCGGCATTGACGATGAAGTCGGGCAGGCAGACCACGCCACGTTCGTGAAGTCGTCGTTCCGCCGCGGTCGTGACCGGGATGTTCGCGCCCTCGGCGACAAGCCTGGCGCGCAGCCGGTCGCAGTTTTGTTCATCGATGACATCGGGCCGGGCCGCAGGAATCCAGATCTCGCAGTCGACCTCGACCAGCAACTCCAGGTCGAGCGGCTGGCCACCGGCGAAGCTGGTCAGTGTTTCTCCGGCGGCCTTCCATTCGGTGAGGCCGCTGACGTCGAGGCCGTCCGGGTTGACCACGGCGCCACGGGAGTCGGCCGCGGCGACGAGCCGTGCACCGTGTTCGGCAAGGAAGCTGGCGGCGTGGCGTCCTACGGCACCGAAACCCTGCACCACGACACGCGCCCCGTCGAGCGGCAGGTCGATGTTCTTGGCGGCGACCTCGACGGCATGGGTCAGACCGAACGCGGTGGCTCCGAGTTCATCGAGCGGGATGCCGCCGAGTGCCGCCGGCAGGCCAATGGCCCTGCCGATTTCGTCGTGGACCCAGCCCATGCAGTGCTCGTCGGTGCCCATGTCCGGGCCGAAAATGTACTCGTTTGTGTCACGTAGCGCGCAGGCGAAAGCGCGGGTCAGGGCCTCCGTGCGCGCCGGTTCCATGCGCGGGTCTGCGCGCAGGATCGACTTGCCGCCACCGTGGGGCAGGCCGGCCGCGGCGTTCTTGAGCGTCATTGCGCGCGCCAGCCGGAAGCACTCCTCGACGGTGACGCCAGGGGCCATGCGCAGGCCGCCGATTGCCGGACCGGCGGCGACGTTGTCGACCACCAGCACCCCGTCGAGACCGAGATTCGGCTCGTAGACCTCGATCACCTTGAACGGTCCCAGTCGATCGCGGAATTTTCGGGTCATGGTGCGGTCCTGTATGACGGTGGTTCCTGTCCGGATCGTCCGCCGGGGCGGCGATCGGTTCCATGGGAAACGACGAGTCGTTACCGATCGATTCTGCCAGAAATCGGCGCCAGTCCCTGTCTCTATCAACAGGAGTCCACGAAATGAGACAGAAACGAACGAGTCCGTTCAGCCGCTTGCCGTGTGTTCGGGCCTGCGACCGGGCAACCCGGCCAGCGCCCTGTTGGCTACCGGCCTTGCGTTGATGCCTGGTATCTATACTTGGATGAGCCAACCGTGCGCTGGAGGTGGCCATGGATGATCATGACGTTGGCGGTGATAGCGCCCGGCTTCGGTATCTCGATCACGAGGGTGCCATCGTCAAGCCGTTGCCCGGGGCACTGGCCAATCGTGACCTGCTTATTCGCCTCTACCGGGCGATGACACTGACGCGCACCTTCGACGCTAAGATCATCGCACTGCAACGCACCGGCCAGATCGGCACCTATGCGTCGACGCTGGGCCAGGAGGCGATCGGTGTCGGGCTCGGCAGCGCGATGCGCAGGGAAGACCTGCTGCTGCCCGCCTACCGTGACACCGCGGCGCAGCTCCTGCGCGGCGTCACGCTCTGCGAACAGTTGCTCTACTGGGGCGGTGACGAGCGTGGCAGTGACTTCGCCGGGCCACGTGAGGATTTCCCGATATGTGTTCCGGTCGGCTCCCAGTACTGCCATGCCGTCGGGGTCGCGACGGCGTTCCAACTGCGTCATCAACCGCGCGTGGCCGTCGTTACCGGTGGCGACGGCTCGACCTCCAAGGGTGATTTCTACGAGGCGCTGAATCTCGCCGGGGCCTGGCGTCTGCCAGTGGTGTTCGTCATCAACAACAACGGCTGGGCGATTTCGGTGCCGCTCGAACGGCAGAGCGGTACGACGACCCTCGCCGACAAGGCAAAGGCCGGCGGATTCCCCGGTGTGCGGGTCGATGGCAACGACGTTATCGCGGTCCATGCCGTCGTCGGCGAGGCGCTCGACCGGGCGCGCGCAGGTGACGGTCCGACCCTTGTCGAGGCGCTGAGCTACCGGCTCGGCGACCACACCACCGCCGACGACGCCGGGCGGTACCGCGATCCCGACGAGGTGAGCCGGCACTGGGCCGAGGACCCGCTGGTACGGTTGCGCAATTACCTGGTCACCGGCCACGGGTGGCGCAAGGACGACGAGGAGTCGCTTCTCGAAGAGTGCTCAGCCACGATCGAGGCGGCCGTTGCGGAGTACCAGGCGATTCCGCCGGCTGCACCCGAAGCCATGTTTGAGCACCTCTACGAAACGTTGCCGTTGGCCCTGGTGGCACAGCGTGACGACCTGGCCAGGAGGCTGCGGCGGTGAGCGAGATGACCCTGGTCGAGGCGGTCAACCTGGCCTTGGCGCGGGCGCTTGCGGACGACCCCGAGGTGGTCATCTTCGGCGAGGATGTCGGGGTCAACGGGGGAGTCTTCCGGGCGACCGATGGCCTGCAGGCGCGCTTCGGCGCCGAGCGGGTGTTCGACACCCCGCTGGCCGAGACGCTGATCGCCGGCATGGCGGTCGGCATGGCCGCACAGGGACTGCGGCCGGTGGCCGAGATCCAGTTCATGGGGTTCATCTACTCGACCATCGACCACCTGCTGAATCACGCCGCCAGGCTGCGTAACCGGACCCGTGGCCGGTTGAGTTGCCCGCTGGTGCTGCGTGCACCCTACGGTGGCGGCATCCACGCCCCCGAACACCATTCCGAAAGCACCGAGGCGCTGTTTGCCCACATCCCGGGGTTGCGGGTGGTCATCCCGTCGTCGCCGGCGCGGGCCTACGGCCTGTTGCTGGCCGCGATCCGCGATCCCGATCCGGTGGTGTTCCTCGAGCCCAAACGTATCTACCGGGCTGTCCGCGAGGAGGTCGACGACGACGGCACGGCGCTGCCGCTCGACCACGTGTTCACCGTCCGTGACGGCAGCGACGTCACGTTGCTGGGCTGGGGGGCGATGCTCCAGGTCGCGCTCACCGCCGCCAACCAGCTGGCGGAGGAGGGGATCGAGGCCGAGGTGCTCGACGTGGCGACATTGAAGCCGTTCGATACCGCAACCCTGCTGGAATCGGTCGCTCGCACCGGGCGCTGCGTCATCGTCCACGAGGCGGCGCAGACTGGCGGTTTTGGTGCCGAGATCGCCGCACTGCTCGCCGAGCACGGCTTGCTAACACTGCTGGCGCCGGTGCGCCGGGTCACCGGTTATGACACGGTGATGCCGCTCTACCGGCTCGAGGACCACTACCTGCCGAGTACCGCGGCCGTGGTTGCCGCCATACGCGAGACCCTGGAGTACGCATGAAGATCTTCCCGCTGCCCGATCTCGGCGAGGGATTGCCCGAGGCCGAGATCGTTCGCTGGCACGTCGGCGTCGGTGATCACGTCGTCGCCGACCAGCCGCTGGTCGCCGTCGAGACGGCGAAAGCGATAGTCGAGATTCCGTCACCGCAGGCCGGCACCGTGGCCCGGCTCTATGGCGAGCCCGGGGACATCGTCCAGACCGGCGACCCGCTGGTCGAGTTCGACGAGGGCCCGGCGGCCGACACCGGTACGGTCGTCGGCAAGGTGGCCACCGTCATCGAGCCGGCACCACCATCGGCAGCGCCGGGGGACGGCGCGATCACGGCGAAATCAGCACCGGCCCGGCGGCCGGCGGCGGCCACGCTCGGTATCCGGGCCACGCCGGCGGTTCGCGCCTTGGCCCAACGGCACGAGGTCGATCTCGGTATCGTCACCCCGTCCGGGCGCGATGGGGCGGTACTTGCCAGTGACGTCGAGCGGGCCGCGCGGATCCTGAGGCAGGTTGGACCGCTCGAACCCCTGCGCGGCGTGCGCCGGGCGATGGCGCTGAACATGGCCCGGGCGCATGCCGAGGTGGCGGCCGTGACCGTCGTCGACGATGCTGATATCACGGCCTGGAGCGACACCGACGACCTGACGCTCAGGCTGATCCGTGCGCTGGTCTGCGCGTGCCGCGTCGAGCCGGCGCTGAACGCCTGGTATGACGCCCATGCCGTCGGCCGCCGGCTGCTGGACAAAATCGATCTCGGGATCGCCGTCGACACCCGTGACGGACTGTTCGTGCCCGTGTTGCGCGACGTCGGTAAGCGCAGCCGCGACGATCTCGCAGCCGGTCTCGAACGACTCAAGGCAGATACCCGGGCGCGAACGGTGCCCCCTGAGGAGATGCGCGGCCAGACACTGACGCTGTCCAATTTCGGCGCCCTCGGCGGTCGCTATGCCGGGCCGATCGTCGTCCCGCCGACGGTCGCCATCGTCGGTGCCGGCCGGGCCCGGGAGACGGCCGTGGTGCGCGACGGTCAACTGGCGGTCGGGCGCCTGTTACCACTGTCGCTGACGTTCGATCACCGTGCCGTGACCGGTGGTGAGGCGACGCGCTTCCTGGTGGCGTTGGTGGCCGACCTGACGCTTGGCTAGTGGGCCATGCGCAAAATTCGGTTACTGCTCGCTTCGCCAGAAGGCGTATATCTGCGTTGGAAAAGCTTAGAATAGGCCCACTATTCCTGCGTTTTCCGCCTTGATCTACACCTTCTGGCTATGCTCCTTTAGTTACCGAACTTCACGCATGGCCCACTAGTGACCGGTCCGGTCGTCTCCACGGTAAGGCAGAGGGCGATTCCGCGGCGCTACCCGGCAGGATGAACCATCTTCAGCCGGAAACCAGGTAGCCCAGCCAGGCCGACAGGGCCAGCCCGCTGACCAGCGTGTAGGGTCCGTTCCAGACCAGGCCGGCACGCAGGGCACTGACACCGCCGAACTTGCCGACCAGCATGTTGGTGGCGGTGAACGGTGAGCTGGCCCCGGTGAGCGCCCAGCCTGATACCAGGGCCAACACTATCAGGTCCGGTGTGACCCCAAGTTGCTCCGCGTGGGGCAGCAGCGGGCCGATCAGGGTCACGGAAAGGATCGGGGTCATGCCGAGTTGCCCGGCGATCGGGATGATCCAGAGCACGCCGATCAGCACCAGTGGCGAGATCGCACCGGTACCGAGCAGCCCATCGTGGACCAGCGGGGCGAGCAGGGCGGAGGCGAGGATGCCGATGTAGCCGGCACACATCAGCAGCACCAACTCCGGGGCGTAGGCCGGTAGCTCGTGTTTGGTGAACCCGCCAAGGCGGCCACGCAGGTCGGTGGGAAACTCCGCCGACGGGAACGGCGGCTTTTTCTGCAGCAGGATCCAGCCGAGGCTGATCAGCGGCACCACCAGCATCACCACGGCCACGGTACGCAGGCCGGTTGCGGCCTGCAGGCCACCGACCAGGCCGATCATCAGGGCAAGCAGTCCGAGCAGGGGCAGCAGTGACTTCCACGCACCGGGTGGATTGGGCTGGCGCGGTGGCGGCACCACGTTGCGCGGCTTGAAGATCGTGTCGATGGCCCAGCCGAGGCTGCCGAGCAGCAGCGAGGCGACGAGGCAGTAGGGCAGCACCCCCTCCCAACTGCTGTCCGGGACGACGGCAAGCGAGATCACCATGGCGAAGGTCAGTGGCCACCAGACCAGCGTGGTGACGAAGCCACGCTGGATCGCCAGCAGCATGCGCCGGGTCCGGATGCGTCGGATCAGTGGGTCGGGCTCGGCCTGGGCGGTGCGCTCGATCAGGCTGCCGAACAGCGAGATGGCGCCGTAGTTCAGCACCAGGGCAAACAGGTGCCCACCGAAGGTAAGTGCCAGGTAGCGTCGTCCGGGTGGCTGGTTGGCGAGGTAGAGGCCGCAACGGACGATCGCCGCCGAACCCGCCGCGGCATTGCGCAGGCAAGCCAGGGCGATGAAAAAGGCGGTGATGAAGGCCATGCTGCCGAACGCGCGGCCGATCGGCGTGGTCCAGTCGGGCAGTACGACCCAGGCCCAGGCCGTCAGGCCGATGGCGATGACGACGAATAGACGTCGGGCCCAACCGACCTGGAATGTCAGCAGTGCCAGGCAGGCGAAGGCGGCGAGGCCGGCAGAGCTGCCCAACAACGCGCTGTGGCTCCACTCGGCACCGATCGTCAGTGCGGTGGTCAGGAGCAGGAGCAGACCGGTGAGTTGGAGCACGGCGAGTTTCACGAGGATGGGGTGGGAGGGTAATTGTCACCCGATTGTCGGGTCTTGGGATAGGTTCTGCGTTTGTCCTGGGGAACCTCTGATCAATTCATGAACTCGTATCTGGCGCCCAGAATGTCCAGCTTTATCGTTGCCAGGCTGCGCAATAGCCAGCTATTACGTGCGCTTGGCGCCTCAAATCTGAACATTCTGCATCACCCTCTACTTCGCCCAGAATTAATCAGAGGTTCCCTGGTTAATCGTGTTGACAGTCGATTCTC